>JANMSL010000529.1:0-3048 GCA_031389245.1 Lysobacterales bacterium
CACCCTGGTGGTCAATGTCGGCGCCGCAATTACCGGCGGCACTGTGCTTGCCAATACCGCGACAGTGACGTCAGCGACAACCGATTCCAATCCGGGCAATGAAAGCGCCACGGCGAACAGCACGGTCAGTGCACCGGCCACAATCGCTGGCAGCAAGACGGCAACGGGCAATCTGACTCCAGGTGGTGCGGTCACCTACACGATCGTGCTCAGCAATAGCGGTACCAGTGCCCAGGCCGACAATCCCGGCAATGAGTTCACCGATGTATTGCCCGCCGGCCTGACCCTGGTCTCAGCCACTGCCAGCAGCGGAGCCGCAGTCGCCACCATCGGCAGCAACACCGTGACCTGGAACGGCAGCATTGCGCCCGCCGCCAGCGTAACCATCACCATCAACGCGAGCATCGACGCCAACGTCGTCAGCGGCACCACGATCATCAATCAGGGCACGATCAACTTCGATGCAGATGGCAACGGCACCAACGAAGCCACTGCCGTCACCGACAACCCGGCCACCGGTGCTCCTGGTGATGGCACCGGGTTCGCAGTCCTCGGAATCGCCACTGCCATCCCGATGCTGAGCGGCTGGGTGCAGATTCTATTGATGGGTTCGCTGATGTTATTGGCCGCAGTTACGCTGCGACGCAGAGTGTTCTGATCATCGTTACCCTTGTCCACTAAAAAAGGCACCCGCGGGTGCCTTTTTTCTCGGCCACCCATTGCATTTGCTAGCAGACGTTCGGCATCGCCTTGACCCGGGGACGCGATTCGGCAACGCCCGCGCAAGTGTGTGCAGTCGGCAATCTTCCCGGCAATCAACACCCTTCGCGCCGCCGACGCCCGCGCGCATCGGCTGCTTCGCGCTGCTCGATTGAAGCGGATGCAAGCGTTTCTCAGTCCGCTGACCATTGCTGCAAATGGACCAAGGCCCGGGTACGCGCTGAGCAAGATGCACGCCCAGTGCCGCGCAAACGCGCGCCTGCCGCGACCAGTCTCAAGCCAAGATGGTAGTCTGCGCGTCGCCGCAGTTTGCCCTGTATCCGATGCCCTCCAGCTTCCCACCGAATCCATTGATGACTGCCAGCTCACCCTCCCCCCCTCTGTCCGCGTGCATCATCACGTTCAATGAAGCGGATCGCATCGAGGCTTGTCTGGATTCGCTCGCGTTCTGTGATGAGATTGTGGTGATCGATTCCGGATCGACCGATGCCACTCAGGCGCTAGCGGTCGCCAAAGGCGCGCGCGTTTTGCAGCGCCCGTTCGATGGATACCGATCACAGAAATCCTTTGCAGTGGCCCAGGCGCACCATGACTGGGTGCTGTGTCTGGACGCCGACGAGCGAGTCACGCCCGCGCTGCGCGCGTCGATCGAGGCCGAGCGCGCGCTCGGCTTTGGCGCCGCCGGTTACCGTTTCCCGCGTCTGAGCTCGTACTTCGGTCGCTTTCTACGTCATGGCAACGCTTACCCCGATCGCTGCCTGCGTCTGTTCGACAGGCGTCGCGGTGCCTGGGCCGGTCGCGAAGTGCATGAGAGCGTACGCGTTCAAGGCGAAGTCCGGCGCCTGACTGGCGACCTCGAGCATCATCCCTACCGTTCACTGTCCGATCAACTGGTGAAGATCGACCGCTACGCGCGCATGATGGCCGAACAGATGCACGCCGAAGGACGTCGCGCCAAGCTCAGCGCCATGGTGCTCAGTCCATTCTGGCGCTTTGTGCGCGGCTACGTCTTGCGTATGGGATTTCTCGACGGCTGGCGCGGACTGATCTATGCGTATGTGCGGGCCAATTACGTGCGTCAGAAATCCATAAAGCTGTGGCTGCTCAATCGGGGCTATCCACTGTGAGCACTTGGCGCGGTGCGGCGACATCATCGCTGCGGTCGACGCGCTGACGCGGTCTGAGCACGCGCCATGTGCGGACTTGCCGGTTTATTGCGTTCCCTGCCGGATACCAGCGCCGAACGTCTGACGAGTCTGGCGCGTTCGATGGGCGATTCCCTGATCCACCGCGGTCCCGACGACAGCGGCGTCTGGGTTGATGCACAGGCAGGCATTGCGCTCGCGCATCGACGCTTGAGCATTCTCGACTTGTCGCCGCTGGGGCACCAGCCGATGCAGTCAGCGAATCTACGATATCTGATCGCCTACAACGGTGAGATCTATAACTTCGCCGAGCTGCGCGAAACGCTGATCGCCTGCGGGCATTCGTTTCGCGGCCATTCCGATACCGAAGTGCTGCTGGCGGCGGTGGTTGAGTGGGGCGTCGAGGACGCAATCGTGCGCTGCAACGGCATGTTCGCCCTCGCCCTGTGGGACCGGCAAGAACAAGCCCTGTGGCTGGCGCGCGATCGCGTCGGCAAGAAACCGCTGTACTACGGCTGGGCTGGCAGCACATTTGTCTTCGGCTCCGAATTGAAAGCACTATGGCGGCATCCTGATTTTGACAATCCAGTCAACCGCGACGCGCTGGCGCTGCTGCTGCGCCTCGACTACGTGCCCGCGCCGCACGCAATCCACGCCGACACCTTCAAGCTGATGCCGGGCGCACTATTGCGCGTCGATGTGGCGACGGTAGCGCGCGGGGCGGCCGCACATCTGCCGGAACGCGATCAGCGCCGTTACTGGGACGCGCGCGAGCGCATGACCGCAGCGATCGAACATCCATTTACCGGCGACGCGCACGAGGCCGAGACTCGGCTCGACACTTTGCTGCGCGATTCGGTGGCGCTGCGCATGGTGGCCGACGTGCCGGTCGGCGTGTTCCTTTCCGGCGGAACGGACTCTTCGCTGGTTACTGCACTCATGCAAGTGCAAAGCACACGTCCGGTGCGCAGCTTCACCATCGGCTTTGAAGCCTCACATCACGACGAGGCACCACTGGCCCATGCCGTCGCCAAGCACCTCGGCACAGCGCACACCGAGCTGTACGTGAGTGGCAGCGACGCCTTGGCGATCGTGCCCACGTTACCGGCGATGTTCGATGAGCCCTTTGCCGACGCATCACAGGTACCGACCGCACTGGTTGCCAGGCTCGCACGCAGCGCGG
>JANMSL010000547.1:0-5085 GCA_031389245.1 Lysobacterales bacterium
CCGCGCTGCGCGCGGACGCTGGTGCTCCGGGCATTCAGCGGGAGGCCAAACTTCCACAAACAAAAATGCCGCGCGGTATTACCCGCGCGGCCTCGAAACGGCAGAGTTGAACCGAGCTTTAGCTTAGTCGAACTTGACCGTCGCACTCACCCAGTAGTAACGCCCCACCGGGTCATGCGTGCGCTCGTCGATGTTGCCGTTGAGCGAGTTGTTCTGATACAGGATCGGCGGCTGCTTGTCGAAAGCGTTCTTGATGCCGAGCTGGAACTTGGTGCCCCAATCGGACAAGTTATAGCCGAACTGGAAGTTGTGATACGTCGTTGCGCCGCGTTCCAACACGCCCCCGAAGACGAGGTCGGCATCGTTTACCTTGAAGCCGTGGACATAGCGTTGGGTCCATTGCGCTTCGAAGTCTCCCAGGCTCCACGTTAGATTGCCTAGGCCACGCCAGCGACTGTAATTACCTAGCCCGCCCTTCGACGAGGGCAGGAAAGTGCCGGCGTTTACCTGTGTCGGAAATGTCAGGCCCGGGACGATGAGCGTCACGTCGTACCGATCGATGTAAGTTGTATCCAGACCGGCGTGGAAGTTACCCCAACCGGTGTCCATGCCGTACTTGAAGCCGATGTCGATGCCACGTGTATCGGTGGTGCCTGCGTTCTGGTTCCTATCTCGCACCAGGAACACATCGCCAGTGGACGGGTTTCGCGTGAACAAGTTACAGAGTGCACCCACGTTGAAACACGCGTTTAGAATCGGTTGGGTGCCGTACGTCTGGATCGTGTCTTCCAGTTCTACACGCCACACGTCGACAGTAGTGGAGAAGTTTTCCAACCAATTCGGTGAATAGACCACGCCCCAGGTAAACACATTGCCATTTTCCGGCTTCAGGTCGCGATTGCCCTCGAGCAACGCGTTGGTCTGGCCCAGCCCTTGTTGGAAGCCGGGGAGACCCGCGAGACCGGCACAGCCCGGATTGGCCGGGCCGGTATATCCGTTACACGGGTCGGTATACACCGGGTTGGTGATTCGGATGCCCGCAAACAGGTTTTCAACGGTTGGCGCGCGAAAAACTTCGGCGTAGGTGCTGCGAACCAGCAAGTCGGGAATGACGCGCCACTCGATACCAATCTTGCTGTTGGTTGTGTTGCCAAAGGTGTCGTAATCGGACCAACGCGATCCCAGAGTCAACGCAAGACTGTCCGCCAGCGGAGCATCGTTGATCAACGGCACGTAGAGTTCGCCGTAGACTTCAGTGACCGACGTCGAGCCCTTGGTGGGGTTGGCACAACTCTCTGAGCTGATTCCGCAGCCAAACGCGTTCTCATCCGCGATGAACTTGATCGCGTCGGGATTGAAGCTGTAGCGCTGTTCTCGGCGCTCTGCGCCGAACGCCGCGCCGACCGTGCCGGCGGGGAGTTCGAACAGATCTCCGCGGACGAGAACGCTGAAGTTGCGCAGGGAATAGTCAGTGGTATCACGAACGGGCACGCGCAAGCCTTCCAGTGCGGCTATCTGCGCTTGTCCCTCGGCCGTGGCAGGGTCCGGCTGGTTGAAGAAATTGACCGGCACACAGCCAGCGATCACAGCGCCCGGTGCGCCGCAATGTGGGCCAGTGGCATCGATGAACGATGGGCCAAGCGCGGCCGCAAGTTTTGCGTAATCGATGTAACCGCGGTCCTCGTTTTGCTGCGCGACGGCACCGTAGGTGTAAGCTGCTTCCCACTCCCATGACGTATCGCCGATGCCACCGCGTACCCCGCCGGTGATCTGCTTGGCGTCGGTGGTGTAGTTGTAGCTGCGATTGCCCAGCCCAAGGATACGGTAACGACCATTGATGGTCGTGTTGAACGGGTTGTAGATGCTGTCGCCCGACAGCGCGATGCCATCGAAATCCGAGAAAAACGGCAGCGGCGCAATGATGCCGGCCGAACGCGTGTCCTGTGTGTACAGGTCCACAAATGCGTTTACGCTTTGGGTGACATCGTAGTTGCCGGTGAAGGCAACACCGGCGCGCTCCTGCGGAGTCAATTCAACGTTGCCTACACCTTGGTAATTGAACGAATCGGTCTCACCGCCTACGTAGCAGCGGAAGTCGCTCGGGCTGGCGCCACTGGCCCCTGGGATGCGGGTAACCAGTGCAACTCCATTGCCTCCAATGCAGCTACCAAGGCCATTGGCGGTAGCGACGGCACCGGGCAGCGAGTACCGGCCACGCGGTGTTGACGACGAGCCAGCGCGGCTGACTACGCCCGACGACAAGTAAAGCGCAAACGCAGAAAAATCACGGTCTTCAGCCAGCACCGGCCGCTGATCGTTGTAGTTCAACGACAGTATCGCCGAGCCGCGGTCACCGGACCAGCCAATGGTTGCCGAGGCGCCTTGGCGCTCACCGTCGTCGCGGCTGGAAACGCCGTAGTTGGTATAGATTTCGGTGCCGGTGAAGTCTTTCTTCAGGATGAAGTTGACCACGCCGCCGATTGCGTCGGAACCATAAATGGCGGAAGCGCCATCTTTCAGAATTTCGATACGCTCGATCATCGATACAGGGATGGAGTTAACGTCCTGCAATACCATGCGACGACCATTTAGCAGCAACAGGGTGCGCTCTTCGGTCAATCCGCGCAGCGATACCGTTGCGGCGCCATCGCCGCCACCGTTATTCACCGAAGGATTGGTAGCGGCACCTGCGATCGCTGGCGTATCTTGGAGCAGGTCGCCGATGATTACAGCTCCGGAGCGCTCAATCGCGGCCCGGTCGAGAACGAACAAGGGGCTTGCAGTTTCCGAATCGACGCGGCGAATGCGCGTGCCGGTCACTTCGATGGTATCCATCTGCTTGGAGTCTTCAGCGGCCTCATCCTGCGCGAACGCAGGCAGTCCAATCAATGCGGTGCTGCTCAGGCCAAGCAGCAGCGCGCGGCGTACGCTTGTCGCGAGCAGGTTATTCTTCATGTTCATAGGGTCTCCGGAGTACTAGTTGGTTTTATCGATTGCTGCCTTCGCGCCCCGTCTAACCGCGGGTGCGCGCGAAGAGGCAGCACGTTTTAACGCTATTTTTACTCTTTGTATAGCGCTCAAAGTCACGTCCGATCGCATTGCCTTCGCCGCACCGCATCAATTGACCGCCAGTCGCCGTTCCCATAAGGTTTACCCATGACCCAGTCCGCCGCCCGCGACGACTTGAGCGCAATTGCCACGCGCATTGATCAACTGATCGCATTGTGCGCACGCTTGCAGGAAGAGAATCGAAGCCTGCGCACCAGCCAGGAATCGCTCATGTCGGAGCGCGCCAACTTGTTGACCAAGAATGAACAGGCACGATCGCGTGTCGAAGCAATGATCGCCCGACTCAAGTCGCTGGAGCAGAACGGATGAGTGCTGAACCGGTCGCCGTGCATCTGCTCGACAAGGAGTACCTGGTCGCCTGCACGCCCGAGGAGCGCCCCGGATTGCTGGCCGCCGCCGGTCTGTTGGACAGCAAGATGCGCGATGTGCGCAGCGCCGCGCGCGGCGCTACGCTGGATCGTGTCGCGGTGCTGGCGGCATTGAATCTGGCGCACGAGTTGCTTGCACAACGTACCCAATCGCAATCCAGTGATGGCGCCGTGAACCATGATGTCAGTCTTTTGCGCGCAAAGCTGGACGCGGCCATGCTTACCTTCGTAAGATAGCGCCGGCACCGTTTCTGCCGCGTTCGACATTGCGGGCCATCAATTTACCTTGGCCCATAATTCGACCCCGGGATCGCAGTGTTGGCTGGTGCGCAAGTCCGTCACGAGCGGAAAGCCTTAAAGCCTTCGAGCCTTCCCACCTGATCCTCATGGATCAAGGTCGATGCCCGCATAACGAACGCGGCGGTCGGTGCTTCCTCGCCTCCGACTGCTTATGAATCCTACCGATCCGCGCCATACCCAGCGGCGCGAGATGCGCAATCTGCGCAAAGCGCTCACTCCACTGCAACGCATGCAGGCTGCCGAGGCGGTGGCCGCACAGCTGTTGTCGCATGATGCATTTTGTGATGCCCACGATGTAGCCGTTTACTTCGCCGTGCAAGGCGAGTTACCTCTGATGCACACGGTGAATGCCGCGCGCAGATCCGGAAAGCATTTGTGGATGCCGATCGTTCGCGACGACGCGACGCTGGGTTTTGCACCGTGGTCGGCGTCTGCGCCAATGCAGGCCAATCGCTTTGGCATTCCCGAACCGGTCGTTGCAATTTCGTCCTGGCGCTCAGGGATGGAGCTGGACCTGGTGCTGCTGCCCCTGCTCGCGTTTGATCGCAGCGGTAATCGCCTGGGCACTGGCGCCGGCTTTTACGACCGCAGCTTCGCGGCGTTGACGCAAGGCGAGCGCCCGCGCAAACCCATTCTGGTTGGTGTGTCTTATGCCGCTCAAGAAGTCCCCGTGATCTCAGCCGAAATTTGGGATGTGCGGTTGGACTGCATCGTCACCGAACGCGAGATGATCCAAGTCCATCATCTATAATCCGCGCAGCCCGATCCACCGGCCAAGGCAGGCAGATGAACTACTGGTTGTTCAAATCAGAACCCGAAGAATTTTCCATCGACATGCTCAAGCAGGTGAAGCGCGAACCGTGGGGTGGTGTGCGCAACTATCAGGCGCGCAATAGCATGCGCGACGGCATGCAGGTCGGTGACCTGGCGTTTTTTTATCACAGCAATTGCCCGCTCCCGGGCATCGTCGGAATTTGCAGCATCGTCAGCAAAGCGCATGTGGATGCCAGTCAGTTCGATCCGAACAGCGACTACTTCGATCCGGCCAGCAAACCCGAAGCCCCGCGCTGGGTCTGTGTCGATGTCGGTTTCAAACGTAAATTGAAGCGCACCATCAGCTTGGGTGAACTGCAGCAGCACGCCCAGGCACTGGGCGATTTTGCACTGACCCGGCGCGGTAATCGGCTGTCGGTGCTGCCGGTCAGCGAAAAGCAGTGGAATTACATAATGGCGCTGCTGTAGCTGCGACGCTTGCTCAGCAAGCCCCGAACTACATTTGCGGCACGCGCGTGCCGGTCACGTTCGGCAATCACATTCGGAGAAAAGCATGGACAAGGAAGCACAGAAG
>JANMSL010000556.1:0-4935 GCA_031389245.1 Lysobacterales bacterium
AGTGCGAAAACACCGAAGAGCAACGTGATCGCCATGCTCAGGGCTCCTCGGTTACTGCGGCCTGCGGCCACAACAGTTCGAGCGCAAACAACGCGATCAGAGCGCCGCCCGTTGCCAGCGGAACAAATGCCAGCCCTTGTGACAACGGTGCGCCGGCCATCGCGATCGGCCAACTATCGATGCTGAGCATGACGCCCCAGAAACACAGCGCGGCGCCGATCAGCACGATCAGCCCGCGGGATACGGTTTGCAGCAACAAACGCAGGCGGGGTGGTGACGAATCGACTGCTATGACGAAACCGAAATGCAGTTCGCTGCGCACCGCAACGGCGGCACCCAGCATCATGATGGTGTTGAGCAGCAGCAGTGCCACTGGCTCGGTCCAACCCGGCGCATTGTTGAGAACGTAACGCGCGAACACCTGCCATGCACAGACCAATGCCAGGGCAGCGAGTGCCGCACCGGCGGCGATACTGGTGATCGCGGCGACCCGTGCAATCAGGTTGCGCATTGGCGTCATCTCAAGCCGCTGCGCGAATGCGCGCATACAGCCGCTTGAGATCGGGCTGCAGCAGAAACCGCTGCAGCATTGGCCGCGCAGCAGCGCGGAACGCTTCGCGATCGACCTGGATGTGCTGCACACCGGCGGCAAGCACTGTTGCTTTGGCTGCGGCCTCAGTCTGGTCCCAATGCGTGCGCATCGGCGCTACCGATTCGCGCGCGGCTTGCAGCACCATTTCGCGATGACGCTCAGAGAGTCGCAGGAAGCAGGCCTGCGACATCAGCAAGGCTTCTGGCGAATACGAATGCTCGGTCTGTGACCAGAAGCGTGCAACCTCGAACTGGCGACTGGATAGAAAGCTCGGCCAATTGTTCTCGGCGCCATCGATCAAACCTGTTTGCAGTGCCGAGAACACCTCGCCATAGGACAATGGGGTCGGGTTGGCGCCAAGTGCTCGTGCCATGCCCATGAAAATGTCCGAGGGCGGGACGCGTATCTTCAGTCCTTTCAAATCGTCCGGTGTGCGTACCGGGTGTCGCGAGTTATAGAAACAGCGTGCACCGGAATCGTAAAATGCCAGACCGACCAGCCCGCGCGCCGAGAACGAACGCAGGATTTCCTTACCCACCGCGCCATCGAGTACGCGGCGCGTGTGCGCAACCGAATCGAACACGTAGGGCAGGGAGAGGATACGCGTGGCCGGGAACGGGTTGTTCAGCGCCGCCATGTTCACCCGCACGATGTCCAGTGCAGCAAAGCGGGCGAGGTTGATCGTGTCGCTCTCGCGACCCAGTTGTCCGGCGTGGTACACGCTCAGTTGCAGCCGGCCGCCGCTGTCGCGCTGCAGCGCTTCGCCCATGCGACGCATGGCAACGACAGTGGGATAGCCATCGACGTGAATATCGGCGGCACGCAACATTTGGGAATCCTCAGCGGATGGATTGCGACAGGCGCCGAGCGCGACAGCGGCGCCTGCAAGCACCAGTTCACGACGCGTTGGCACGGCGTGTTCCTTGTGCGGGGATCGCGCGACAACGCAGCGATCCGAATGCGCCAAAGCGGATTTCGGCGGACTGTCCGGCGCGGATATCGTGGATGCCGGTGGCAGCGCCTGTAGTCACGATATCGCCTGCTTTCAACGGTCGGCCGCGTTGTGCATTGCGTGACAGGGCGAAGGCCAATGCGGACAACGGGCCGCCGGGTAGAGAGGCGGCACTGCCGCGTCCGACTTCGCGCCCTTCGATCCAGGTCTCACACAGCATCGCTTCGAAGCACTGCGCGCGCCAGTCGGGAATGATGGGACCGAGGATGAGCCCGGCGTTGTTGCCAAAGTCGCAAACCACGACAACCGGGCCGAGTACATTGATGGTGGCGAGTGGACTACCGGCAGTTTCGATTGCGATGTGCAGGTCCGCCACGATATCCGCGGCCTGCTCTGTGCTCCATTGGCTACGCCCCGGCGGTGCGTCGTAGGCCAGTCGGAATGCGAATTCCGCTTCGATCGCAGCGAATCCATGGTCGAACACAGGAAATGCGATTTCCTCGTGGCCGTTGTGGCGCCAGACTGCGTTATGGAACACTGGTCCGAGCAGTCGTTCGTCGTTGGAGATTTCGCGACGGTGCAGTGCGATGAAGCCAACCTTCCAGCCCGCCACACGATCTGGCCAGCGCGTGATCGCCGCATCCTGCACACGGTAGGCGTGTTCCAGATCGGGCGGTCTGGTGCCGGGAAAGTCGGCAAGTGCGCGAGCCTGCAAGCGCGCGTTGACAAAGCGCTGCGCGATTGCATCGGCGTCGAAAGGTGTTGCGCTCATCGGCACTCCAGACCCATGCAATTATCCCGGTCATGCGCGGACTTGGGCCACATCGTGTCGAGGTCCCACTGCGCCGCGTCGAAGGCACGCGTGGTGGCCGCATAGTCTGGATAGCCACCGACCTCTTGTTCGCTGGAGATGATGCGGCCGCGCGCCTCGATCGTTTCGGCGATGATCCGTTGGTCAATCGCATCACGCTCCCAAGGACGTGCGCCGGCATGGCGTAGTACCCATTCCTGTACTTTGCTGGCTGGCATCGGCGCAAACCCGGAGAGCGCATCGGCAGGTTCACGCGAACGAATTTTCGCCTCAGCGCTGGTGTACCGCCCACGCTGGGGTAACGCGGCGCCGATTCGATCCATCGCGATATTGTCGGAGTCGACATAGTCGAGATCGCCTGCGCCGCCCAGTGCGAACAGTGCCAAGGGATACGGCGTAGAGGGTCCTGCGCGCAGCACGTTGCCGGCCACGATCAGGTCTCCGGAGACGAACTCGTGACCCTCCCATTCCCAGGCAATCAGGTTGTAGTGCACAGCCTTGCCGCCCGGGTTGTAGATCAGATTATTGATCACTGCGCCGCTGGCGCCCCCTTTGAACATCGGATTGCGTTCCTCATTGTGTGCAAACAGATTGCCAACGAAATGAATGTCGCGGGCATTGTCGTGTACCAACGCGCCCTTGGAATGCTCGCCCTTGGCGTGCGTGGAGTGCGCCAGACCTTCGGCGATCAGGTTATTGCTGAAACGGACACGATGCGAAGTATGGCTGCGCCAGTCGGCGAGGCGCGTGCCTTCAAAGCGTGGCCCGGAACTGGATGCATTCTCGTCGGTTGCCCAGGTCAATGAGCAGTGATCGATCAGTACGTCGTGTGCCCCCGCGCTGGTGGAGATCGCATCGACTTCCCAGCCACTGCGTTTGCTCATGCCGGCCTCACCGGGACGCACGCGCAGATGCTGCACAATCACCTGATGCGTGCTGATGCCAATGCCGCCGCGAATCAGGGTGATGCCGGGTGTGGGCGCAGTTTGCCCGGCGATGGTCAACAGCGGCTCGGTAATTTGAATCGATTGCCGACGCAGGTCGATGATGCCGCCAACATCAAACACTACGATACGCGCGCCTCGCGTCTGTATGGCGGCTCGCAACGAGCCCGGACCATCGGCAGCAAGTGTGGTGACGCGCAGCAATTTGCCACCGCGACCACCATGAATACTTGCGCTGAAATCATGCGCGTGCTGCTGACGATCATCATCCGGCCGCGCGGCGTGCACAGCAACGCAGGCCAGAAGCGCGCAGGCGAGCGACATCGGAAGCAAGCGCTTCATGCGGCCACGTCCCAGTCGCCCAATAACCGGGCCATGGAATACCGAGCAGATTGTGCTGCGCTCAGCTGTCGACGGCGAGGGTCGGCACTCGCGCCCGGTCCGTAATTCTTGTATTCCGCGAAGCGTGCCTCGGCAGCTGCAAGCATCACCCGATTGCCGTCGCGCGCCGTGTACGCCATTTCATCCCAGCCCACGGTCGCGATATGTCCGTCCATCCAACAGTTTCGATAAAGCGCGGCGCCGAGAACACCTGGATCGCCATATTCGCCGTCGGCAAACTTGCGTGTGGGTCGCCAGGGGCGGCCCAGTACGACGCTGCCGTTGGCGACCTCGACATCTCGGGTCAGTGCGCAGTCGAGAAAGCACAAACCGAACTCCTGCTCGACAGAGGTACTGGGTGCGGCCAAATAGCCTTGTCGCTCCTTGCCGGGACGGAAGCGCGAGTGCACCGTGCACTTTTGCAGTACGGCGGTGCCGGCGCCGAAGACGAAGTCCACACTGCCGGCGATCCTGCATTCTCGAAACAGACTGCGGCCACGATCTACAAACAGCGTGTCCTGGTGACTCTGGATATCGACGCTTTGAAGCAAGCTGCGATCGGCGCCCTGGTCCAACATCAGTGCAACGGCCTGCGCTCCGTTTGAGCCCTGCTGCGACAGCTGCGGGCTGCGTAGGTGCTGCAGATAGTCAAATCCGTTTTCAATGCTGAGTGCGCTTGCGCGAAATCCTGGCGCGCGTACGGTCAACGTGGCGCAACCCCAGGTTCCCCAGGGGATACCCGCCGGTGACAGTTGCCCGGCTGCGGCGTCGAAACGCAGTCGCGTTTGGCTGCGACCGGCCCCGGTCAGGTGTACATTCGGTCGATCGATGATCAGCTTCTCCTGCCAGAGACCGGCGTCGATCTGTATGCGATACACGCTGGCCTGGTCTGCGGGCGCAGCGCGCAGCGCAGTGGCGATGTCGCGATGCACCGGAATGGTTTCGTCGGCCAACGCGTCGCGGCTCACCCGGGCATGGAATTGTTCGGTCCCGTGTTGCGCTCGCCAGCAACCGGTAAGCGCAGCTGAAAGGGCCAAACCACCCGCTTTCAAACATCCCCGGCGTTGCATGAGATCCCCGGTCGCAAAAAGAGGGCGCCAGCACTGACTGGCGCCAAGAACACTGCATTGATCGATGCAGCGTTGGGAGCGTTGCGCAGCTCAGAACCGGTAGCGCGCACCGAGGTAGAACTGCCGTCCGGTATGATGATAGACAACGACTCGATCGGCGGCCGAATCCACCCACTGATCGTTGA
>JANMSL010000564.1:0-3808 GCA_031389245.1 Lysobacterales bacterium
GTGCATCATCGCCAGCGTTTGCGGGCTGATTGCCTTGGACATGAACTGACGTTTGGCGATGCCAATGCCGTGCTCGCCACTGAGGGTTCCGCCCAGAGCGATGACGCGGTCGAATACTTCTGCGAGTGCGCGCGGCGCCATTGTCGCCTGCATGGTTTGTTCGGGGTCAAACATCAGATTGACGTGCAGGTTGCCGTTGCCGGCGTGACCGAAGGTGACAATGGGAATGCCGGAGCGTCGCGAGATATCGGCGACTGCGACGACCAGGTCGGGCAGCCGCGATACCGGGACCACCACGTCTTCATTTATTTTTTGCGGTGCGATGCTGCGCAGTGCCGGCGACAACGCCTTGCGCGCGGCCCAGAGCTTCTGTACTTCGTCCGCGTCGCCAGCGCTGTCCAGCGCGAGCAGGCCATCGCCGCTGGCAGCGCGTGTCACTGCAGCCACTGCCGCTTGAATTGAAGCCTCGCTGCCATCGACTTCGATCATCAACAGCGCACCGGCAGGCGGGATGTCGGCGCCGCCAATTTCGCGTGCCAGACGCAGCGCTTCGCCATCCATGAACTCCAGCGCGCAGGGCGTCGACGGCTGCCGCATAAGGCGCGCAACCGCCTGCGCTGCGCTGGATACGTCTCGATATAAAGCGCGCAACGTGCGCAACGCTTCGGGCAGCGGGGTGAGCTTGAGTGTGGCCTGCGTGATCACCGCGAGCGTGCCTTCGGAGCCCACCAGGAAACGCGTCAGATCGTAACCCGTGGCTCCTTTGGTCGTGCGCGCGCCACAGATCAGCAGCTCGCCGGTTCCGGCTACTGCATTCAGTGCCAACACATTGTCGCGACAGGCACCGTATTTCACCGCTCGCGGCCCGCCCGCATTGCAGGCAAGATTGCCACCAACCGATGAAAATGCGGCGCTGGTGGGATCTGGGGGCCAGAACAGACCATGCTGCTTCAAGGCTTCCTGCAGCTCGCCGTTGAGCACCCCGGGTTCGACGACTACCGCGCGATTGTCCGGATCGATCTCGAGAATGCGGTTCATGCGTTCCAGGCTGAGTACGATGCCGCCATGCACGGGAACCGTTGCACCGGTGGTATTGGTGCCCTGGCCGCGGGCGATCAACGGCACACGATGCTCGCGGCACGCACGCACGATGGCGATGACATCGATTTCGCTGCGTGCCCAGACTACGCCCTGCGCCATCGCTTCAAGGCGCGAGTTGTCGTATCCGTAACTGAGCAGATCGGCATGCTCGATGCTGAACCCGTCGCGCGGTAACAGCCGCGACAGCGTCTCCACGAGCGACGGCGGCAGGGCTGCGCGCGGCGTCATGCTTCCACCCGGAACGCGTCGCGAATCCATTCGATCCTCGGCTCGGCAATATCGCCCTCGATCGCGAAAACATCGAAGCGGCAGGGCGCGCGCGACAATGCGCCGCGCGACTGCAGATAAAACTGTGCTGCTGCGATCATACGGCGTTGCTTGCGCACATCCACCGAAGCCAGTGCACCGCCGAAGCGCTGGGCGCTGCGATAGCGCACCTCGGCGAATACCACGATGTCACGATCGCGCAGTACCAGATCGATCTCACCAAAACGGCAGCTGACATTGCGGTCCAGCGTCACCAGACCATGCGCCAGCGCGTGGGTTTCCGCAGCGGCTTCAAAAGCATTGCCGGTAGCGCGACGCTGCGTCATCGGGTCATTGAACAACTGCAGGTTCGGGCGCGACAAGTGCTGGCTCCGCACGCAAACCCGAAGCGGGTATCAGCTCCGCCGACAACACCGGCAGCCCGTTGCGGAAGCGATAGCCGCTGGGCAGGCGTCGCACGCGTCCGAACGCGTCAACCAGCAGTTGCCCGCTAGCGCCTTCCAGGTAAGCACCTTCGTTCTTGCTCAAGTAGTCCAGGTAGGGCAGCAAGCGGCAAGCGTCAATGCCAAAGGCGAACAGCCGTGCACTGAATCCAGCAGACGGCAATTGCGTCCCCAACTGGTTGCGACCCAGGCCGACGGCTGTGCTGCTGTCATAGAGAAACGGTGCGTCGAGAAAACTGATGCCTTCCAGATCACGATCAGCATTAATACCGTTGCTGGCGGTCGCGATCTGCGAAGTGGCCAAGACGATGAGATTGTCTTGGCCGCGCACGCGCAACTGCGGCATCAGCATACGGCCGTGGGCACTACGTATCGCGGCGAACAGCGCCTCGGGAGCATCGGCGCGGAATGTTTGCAGCAGTCGCGACTTGGGCGTGGGTATGGCATTGCCGAGCGCGTCCAGCGTCGGCTCGGGTGCAACTTCCAGCTCAAAGCTGGGTTTACCCAGCAAGGCATCCAGCTCGTCGATGAATTTGATCGCTGCAGGGGCGATCGCGCGTTCGCCCAGCACGCTGCCGCCAAGCGCGGTGAATTGCGCGATGAAGGCTTTGCCGGCACGTTCGGCCCAGTCTTCCTGCGACACCAGCACAACGCTGCGGCGCACGCCGCTGTCGACGAGGCGTTCGGCCGCGAGTGTGGCCTCTTCCTCCGGCGACAGGCCGAACTGAAACTGGCCGCGAGGCGGTAGCGGATTCATGTCCGGATGATTGAGCGCGAGCACGCGCAAACCTTCCGGGAGATTGGCAAACAATACTTCGACCTGTCCTCGTTCAAGCGGCCCGACCAAGGTGCTGGCGCCATCGCGTACTGCGGCTTCGAGTGCCAGGAGCAGGCTGGCACGATCGCCGCCGCTGTCGTAGACACGAACTTCTTGCTGTGGCGTACTCCGTGCCGCGAACCAGGCAGTGAAAAACCCGTCGCGAACTGCCTTGCCCGCCGAGGCGAACTCGCCGGAGAGCGGCAACAACAGTCCTATTTTTCCGGGGTCGAGAAACCCCTCCGCGTGCACCTGCCCTTCGCTATCGGTTTGCCACGCGCCGACCGAACGACTTGCGCGCAGCGTGGCGCGTGCCGGGAACAGCGAACGGGCACGCAATGATTTCTCCAGCCAAGGCCGCCGCGGATCGGACGCATCAAGTGATTTCAGCTCGGTATGCAGCAGATCCGGCTCGGCAGTGCTGAGTAGCGCGATGACTGCCGCTTCGTTGTCGCTGCGTTCGGCATCGGGTAGTAAGGCATGTAGCCTGTGGCGCACGTTGAGCGCATCGATCACGCGACCACTACCAGCCAGTGCTTTCGCTCGCAATTCGAGGAATCGGGTGCGGTCGGACTCCTTGATGTTGCCCTCCGGTATGGTCAGCAGAACATCGGCTTGATCAAACTCGCCGTCCAGAAGCAACGCCTCGGCCAACAGCAAGTCGAGCTGCAAGTTCTGTTCGGCGCTAAGCCGCGGGCGTTTGATGTCGGTCAACACACGTCGAACTTCGCCGAACTCGCCTTGATCACGCCAGGCTTCTGCCGCCAGCAGGACGTAGTGCTCGCGCAGCTTGCGTTTGGTATTCGCCAGCCGCTCGTATTCTTGTGCGGCAAATACCAGATCACCCTGGGCCATCGCAGACTCCGCAGACTGTGCGGCGGCGGGCTCGGGTTTTTGTGGCGCGCTGACACAGCCAGCAATCAACACCACCGCGACCAGCGGTAACCAGGTCAGGTATATCCAACGTGCGCGCAACTGGCTTTGCATGACGAACTCGCAATTCGAATCGATGCCGGCGATGATAGCGAAACCCATGTCCAATCCCCCAAGCCCTGACGCCGGTTGTCTTTACGTCGTCGCGACCCCGATCGGTCATCGCGATGACTTCAGCGCGCGCGCCGTCGAGACCTTGCGCACAGTGTCGGTGATTGCCTGCGAGGACACTCGTCACAGCGCACCT
>JANMSL010000605.1:0-8780 GCA_031389245.1 Lysobacterales bacterium
GCCCGAGAACGATCTGCTGCGCATTGTGTCGATCCACAACATGGGCCAATTCCTGCGCACACGCGGCAAGCTGTCGGAAGCGGAACCCTTTGCCCGCGCGGCCGTCGATCTGCGGCGCCATGCGCTGGGACAGGACCATCCGGAAACCCTGGTTTCGGTGAGCCTGTTGAGCGTTGTATTACAGGAGCAGGAAAAGCTGGCCGAGGCTGAGCCCTACACCCTTGAAGTGCTGGACAGTCGCCACAGAATGCTGGGCAGAGATCACGTTTACACGCTGATCGCGACGCTCAACATGGGTTCGCTCTTGCGCCGTCAAGACAAACTGGCCGAAGCCGAGCCGTTCTTCCGGGAAGCATTCGCGAGATCAGGCCCGAAACCCGACGTGGACCCATTTCTTACCTGCATCGCAACCTACAAGTTGGGAGATGTGCTGCAAGCGCAGGCAAAGCACAATCAGGCGCTCGACGTGCTCGCACCCGCCGAAAGCGAGATGCGCAAAATGTTCACCGGAGACAATGCCTCGCGACTGGCCAACTTTCTGGTGGCGCTGGGTCGAGCGCGTCTCGGGCTCAAACAGTTTTCCGCGGCCGAACTGAACTTGCTGGAAGCGGTGGAAATCTACCGCGAGTCGCCTGGGCCGTTTGCCAAGGATCAACGCGACGGCGCTCAAAGCGTGGTCGATCTTTACGCTGCCTGGCACCTGATCGAACCGCAACTGGGATACGACACCAAGGCGAAGGAATGGAAGCAAAAACTTCTGCGCTCAGCTCCGGCTGATGACGTATCTGCAGCGGCACCACGACCCATCGCGACGAAACGCTGAGCCTTCAGGCTTTGCTCAAGACCAACGGACCTTCAGACTGGCGGCAACTCAATTGGTTCGCCGCGAAATTCGCCGGCGCACCATTACACGGGTGTCGAACAAGCGACTACGGAGTGGTCGCTTCCACACCCAGATGCCGTCCGAGCCAGGCGCGCGCAAATCGCCATTGTCGACCCACAGTGGCGGTCGAACTGCCTTCGACCTCGGCAATTTTTTCGTTGGTGAGTCCGGAAAAAAACTTCATCTCCACCACGCGGGCACAGTCGGCATCGAAACGGGCAAAAGCGGTCAATGCCGCATCGACCGCCAGCCAATCGACGGAGTCGTCGATGATCGGCGCCTGGTCTTCGCGCAAGTCGTCAAGCGTCACGAAAACTGTACCGCCGCCGCGCTTTTCACAGCTGCGCAGCCGCGCGTAGTCGATCACCACACGACGGATAACCGTGGCCGCAATCGCGTAGAAATGATCGCGGTTCTTCCACTCGGCGTCCTGCTCCAGAAAAAGCTTGGCATACGCTTCGTTGGCCAATTCGGTGGCCTGCAGCGTGAATACGCCGGGATGGCGCCGAACCTGGTTGCGCGCGATTTCCCGCAACACTGGATAAACCGCGCTGACCAGTTCGGACTCAACCGAACGATCGCCGGCTTTCCAGCGGCCTAGCAACTCGGTGATTGGAGTATGTTGGCTGTCCACGACGTGAGAACCGGGAAAAGAAGAAACAGAATAGCAAGAACGCGAGGAAGTTCTCTTGTGCGTGGAAAGATTCGGATTCAGACGCGTGCATCCAATCAATTGCTTCCATCGGTCAGCGGACGCGCGCCGGTGCCACCGGTGTACTGGCGGCTGCGGGCGGCAAGCGCATTTCCGCATTCATTTATGTCCTGCAACGCGCAAAGCACTGCCAGGTGACCGTGCCGGTGGTTTGGCTGAATCAAAAGGACGCCGAAACAGCAATGCGAAGCAACAATGCGTGACCGGGCCGGTTCCGCTTTGCAAAGCAAGCATACTGCAACTATTCTACCGTTAACGGTATCAATCGCTACGGTAGAACGGTATGAAAACCTCAATTGACATTGACGACGCCCTGCTGGAACGCGCCCGGCGCCGTGCACGGCGCGATCAGGTGACGATCAAGCAACTCATCGAGAATGGACTGCGCCTGGCCTTGCTTGAAGGTAGGCCGGAAACCAAGCGGCAAAGCTTCGAATGGCCGGTAGCGACTGCAGCGGCATTGCGGCCGCTCAATGATATGACAGTCAACGAGGCCATCGACGCAGTGCGGGAAGACGCGATTGACCAATGGCGTCCGCAAATCGCGCCCGCCACAGCAACGCAGAAGGGTCGCCAGCGCAAATGATCGCCGTTGACACCAATATCCTGGTCTATGCCTATCTTCCGCGCTTGGCCAAGCACCAGCCGGCGCGTTCGGCGCTTGGCAGACTCACTGCCAGTGGCAAACCTTGGGCGATTCCATGGCCGTGTGTGCATGAGTTCATCGCCGTCGTCAGCAATCGAAAATGGCATGCGGACGCGCCCAGCACGTCCCAGCTCATCGAGCATGTTGAAATATGGCAGGAAGCACCGGGGCTGCGCATGCTCGGCATCGGATCCGAGCATTGGTCACACTTTCGACGTCTGCTTGAACTTTCCGAAGCGAGCGGCGGGCAGGTTCATGACGCGCGGATCGTCGCAGTCTGCGCGGAAGCCGGAGTTACTGAAATCTGGACCGCCGACCGAGACTTCTCCCGCTTCCCCGGAGTGCGCATCCACAATCCGCTGCTTGGGTGACGATACAGCGCGCGGCGACGGGTCTTGCCGACGTCCCGAGGTTTGATCGGCGATCCGGTCGCGCCCGGCCCTGCCTGCTCAAGCATGACCGAGTGACCGGCCGTTCAAGGCGCCGCGCTTCCTCTTTTTAAACCGCTCCGCGCTGCACAAGTCTGCGCTGCGTCATCGAAACCGCCGCATCCGCGCAGATGCCATCGGTTTTCGCTCAGGGGCCATCACATCTCGGCCGCGCACGACCCTGAAGGTTTGACGGCGACCTGCAACCGGATCGACGACCGGCGGCCTAGGATTCCTCTACCCTGGTCCGGAACGCGTGACGGCAAGGGGTTTGCCGAAGACGTCTCGGCTGATGATCGTGGTGACGCCCTCAGGCGCTTCGATACGAACCGGCAGCTCGAGGCTGGGCACGTCGTAGGCTTGAAAACTGGTCGTGGTCGCATAGCCATTGGGATTGGTCGCGGTCGGTTGTCCGCCGGGGCTAGTGACGCGCGTCTTGAAGCCAGTAAGGTATTCGGTGGTGGTGACCAGAACGCCCAGCTCGGAATCGGTCTCGACGCGTTTGACCCGGTCCAACGCGTCATAAAATGTACGCACTCCCATGAGCGCGTCGTCGACACTGCCAAGCGTTGCCACCGGATACGACGAGAATGCTTCGCGGCCCTTGCTGTCATAACGCTTCACCACGAAGCCCCGGGTAGAAGCGTCTTTGCTGTCTTCGGTCACGGTCAACACGGGTCGCCAGAACGCGTCGTAATGCGTGGTCGTGGTACCGGTGCCGGTAGTGGACGTATGTATCCAGTGACCGACCGGTAGACCGAACAGTTCGCAGTCGCCTGGCTCGCAGGTACTCGGTACGAAGGCGAGATTGTTGTCATTCCAGTTCACCAGATCGCCCTGCGGATAAATGACGCGCTGAAGGCGTCCCATTTCATCGTATTGGTAGTCGGTGCCATAACCGTTCTGGTTGGTCACTTGAGTGATCAGTCCACGGGTATTGACGTCGGCCGATAAAGTGCTTGAATCGGCCAGGGTGATCAACCGCGCAATACCGCGATGGTAATCGCTGAGCGTGGTGATTTGATTGAGGCCATCCTTTACGGTGTGCGGGTTGCCGTCCGCGTGATAAGTCATCGTCGACTCAGGCAGCCCAAACAGGTACTTTTTCTCGGGTAGGGCCGTGCTCGAAAAGTAATCGGTACGACTGACCTGAGTCGTGTCAACCGTCAGTGAACCCTGCTGGTGAAGCACCCACAGTCCGGTCTGATCAAAGTATCCATTTTCCACCCGCTTGCTGTAGCCGAGCGAGCTTGATGACGTAGTGCGCAAGGGACGGGCAAAGCGGTCGAAACTGTAGATGCCGCCGAGAACATCGACCTGCCAACCGAAGTTCGTGCCCTGTTGGGTTGTCTGCTCCTTGATCACTGGCTTGAAGACGCCCGCACCCGGATCGCCGTACAGCATCACCGAACTGCCGACGCGGGACACATAGGGCTGCCCTGTCGGATCGGTTCGATAGTCTATGGTCTTACTTCTAAGCAACGTGCCAGAAGAAGCAATGATGTCCGTCGCAAGCAGCATTCCCTCATTCTCACCATAGCGAATGCCAAAGGTCTGGCGAACGACGCTGCCGTCCGGCTGCGTGATGTCGATTGACTTGGAGGTCGGGCAGGTAGGGTTGCATTGAAAGGTGTAGCCCGACGAGAGCGCAGGGTAAGTCCAGCGCCATTCGGACGGCGCCGACAATCCAGCGCCGCTGATCACCTTCTTGGCAAGGCTAATCGACGTGAAAGCTGGCGGAATTCTATCTCCGGTCGCCAGGGTCGCTGTCCAGCAATTTTTCGGAACATAGGTTCTGCCATGCTTCTTGTAGTTGAAGGTAAACGTCCCGACTGCTCCAGAAGGATGCGTAATGCGCGCTACAAAATCCAGTGCATAGATGATCGATGGCGCGCCTCCACAAGCTCCGTTCCCGATGTCAGCATGGTCGTCGTGAAATGTGAAGAAATCATAGTCCAGCGCGGATTGGTCTGGCTGAATTACCGAAACGAGCCTGCCGCCCTCAACTGCGGAAACGTACTGGTACGTCCACGTGCGAGTACCGTCGGAGACCGAATGGACAAATGTCGGACGGTCCGGGGGCGCGACGCCAGCGTATTCCAGGGTAATTCGACGGCCATCATTGGCGTCTATGCTGAGCAAGTCCCACGGATTGGACGGCCGATAGGTGTAAGTCACCCAGTTGCCGAAGCGATCTTCCACGCGCGTCGGCAATATCCAGACCTCTTTGCGCTTCATCCCAGGATCAATGAGTCCCTTTCTGAGGTAAGTGGTTTTCCGCTCGACAATCTGATTGAACCAGTATTTGTTGCCCTCCGGATCCCGTGCCAGGAATGAATCGCCTGCGACACCGTTCGCAGTTCCCGGCAGGCATGAAAAATACCAAAGCCCCTTGGTTACCCATCGGTAGGCCAGCCCATCAGTCGGTCGGTCCGGGGCGGCGTCGCCTAGATACAAGATCTCGTCGTCTCCTCGACCAGGAACGTACAACAGGTTGCCCTGCCAATAATCGTCGGGTTCGAATCCCGAAATGTGTGGCGGAGCGGCCTGAGCCTGATCTGGCTGCGCGCAGCGAAGATTGGGAGTGGTCCCCGCCTGCCAACCAGTGCTGTCGGCAAATATTCCGTGCAGGTGTGGAAGGTCCATATCCCAGTCCCGAAAAGCGGATCCATTGCTGCGCCGTTTCGGGCCTCGGCCACGCACTTCGTTGACATCAAATCGCCTTGAAATAGCTACCGGTAGCGCACTGTTGCCCGGAACGGAAACATCGGTCACGGAGAACTGCACAGCGCCGGTATAGTCATTGATCTCATCGCCGAACAGGCTTTGGCCCAGCGAAGCAATCTTTCGGGCACCGTCAATTCGGCGCAGGTGCTCTTGCTCTGGACCAACCTCGTCCTCTGGTTCTTCCGTCGGCACAGGCGACGACCCGGGTGGCGGCTCGGCTCGCAGCGTTGCTGAGGTCGACGCGACCGAGAGCGCAACAAGGGCAAGCATGCAACCGCCGCGCATCAGCGCAGCCCCCATGCGCCACTTTATGCATAACGCCGATGAGAACCAAAACCGCAGAGCACTGAAGAGATTTGTCATGACTACTTTTTCCAGTTTTAGAAAACCGTGATCAAACTGCAATTCCAACAGTAGATCCGCGTTCACATCATGTGCTATGCAATGAACAGCGAACCGGTCAGCGTGTGCCTTGCGATCCCTTGATTGCACTTCCGCCAACGAAACCATTCTTTGACGCTCGCCATGAAGGCTTTGATCAACACTATTTGTTGAGGTGATAACTTATTGCCAATCCGGCAATAAAACCCGCCAGTAGCACTAAAGTCGATGCGACCATGTACACAATGTCTCCGTGTGAATCCCTAACATTGCTCAAAGGCATAGCCACGATTGCTATTGAACCAAGCCATATGATGTATCTCAGCAAATGAGCGACATTGGACTTGTGCATAGTCAGACTCCAATGCAGTAATCGTGCTCTGGTCGAATGTTCGACAAGGTTGTTGGATCGCACATAGACATAAACCTACTCGCCACGTGTTGGGCCGATCTTCAGGCAAACACCAGATACTACGAAATCACATTGAAGAAGAAATTTTCCACGGTCAAGGGAAAGGCCAATCGACAGGTCAACAGCACCGTCTTGTCCTTTGGACGGCCTCGAAATACCGACCCTACAGGACCACGAGTGGATACCGGTAGGGCCTCTTGAAAACGCTAGTCGGGCACCTTCATTATCTGGTCTTTGTCGAGATCGGACTCGCGCTCGCCATCCAGCTGTTTGTCTCCCGACTCCACGGGCTTAGGCTCGGGTGGGGGGTCCCGGGATTTATCAATCAAGAACTTGAAATACACCCCGATAAGCGCCTGACCGGCGACGGCCCCAACCTCCCGTAGCTCAGTTTGTATTGCATCGGTATGCCGTTCAATTCTACCCGCCAGTTTGCGTGCGCGATTTGCTGTTTTCGCGGCTTGCTCGCGCAGAGCCTTAATTGCATTTCGACTCTTTTCCATAACTGGTTTGGCGAGCCTCGCTCTATTTGCCGCTGATAACCCTCCGGGCAAGACTGAGCCGACCACGGCCGAAGTATAAATAGCTGGTTTATCCAACTCTGCCCACGAGCGCTTCCCATCAATCGCTACCTGGAGGAATACTTCGAAGCCGGCTCCGAACGCAGCTCCTATAACCATCTTTCTGACTACAACCAGACCTACGGGCGCGCACAACGGACATCGTCCGTCCGGATCGGTGATGTTGGTCGGGTTGTTCAACGCATAGCTGTATCGATTGAAGTTCCACGCATTGTTTGGATCCAATTCCATCGGATCCACCGCCAAAAATCTCCCGATCACCGGGTCGTAATAGCGCTGCTGCATGTACGTCAGACCGCTATCCAGATCCATGTCGTGGCCGGTGTAGCCAAGGCCATCCAGCGGAGTACCGAAGGTCTCGCCGTACGGCGTGTAGCGGTAGCGATTGAGGATGGCGCCGACGTTGGTGCCCGAGCCGGATGACTTGGCGACGACGCTGCCCAGCGCATCGGTGTGCAAATAGGTCAGGTTGACTTGCGGACCGGTGTCGATGGTCGCGAGCAAAGTGCCGCCGAAGTAGATGTTGTTGGTTTCTATGGTGCCGCGTTTGTTATAGAGCTTCTGACCGGCCTGGTTGTAGAAGCCGATTTCGAACGGATTGCCCACGCTGGACTTGGTTTCCTTTATGCGCCGGCCGTGTCCGTCGTACAGATAGTTGGCAATGCCCGGTATCGACAGCAGGCGATGCGCAGCGTCGTAGTTGTAGATCGCGCTGTTTTTCGAGGTGACTTCGCCAACTGCGTTGTACAGCAGGCTGATCGAGTTTGCGCCCGCGGGATCACGCATCTGCGTCAGCCGCTGATTTGCGTCGTACTCGTAGCGGAACTGACGCCCGCCCTGGTTGGCATTGCGGATGTTGTCGAGCGCGTCATAGCGGTAGGTCGACGTATTCCAAAGCCCCGACGACACCAGGGCCATGGTCAGGCGATCGAGGTCATCGTAGTCCATGCCGCGACTCAAGGTGCCGTCCACGCCGTCGATGATGTCGGTGACGTTGCCGCTCTTGTCGTAGTCGTAGCTATCGTCCAGAACCTTGATTGCCCCGAGCATCGACAGGCTATTTGCGGGCAAGTGGCGCTCATTCTGCGTCATCGAGTGAACGATGCCGTTGCCATAGGTGAACCCGCGGATGGCCCCGCTCGGGTAGTAGCTGATTAAGCTGGCGTAGGCGTTGGCAGCGTCGCGCACTTCGGTTGGCTGACCGAGTGCATTGGGCGCATAGCTCACGGTTCGATTACCCGGATAGGTGAGTGATTTCAAATGCCCGTTCTCGTTGTAAGCGTAGCCCACACTTCTCGCCTCGCCGTCGAGCAGCAACGTCTCGGAGGTCGGCATGCCGCGCTTGTTGTAGCCATAGGTCCAGGTGTTACGGACTACGTTCCCGGCGCCGACGACCTGAACCGTCTTCAACGCACCATCGGTTTCGTAGGAATAGACCGTGTCATCTGTGCCCGTGGGGAAGTCGATTTTGGTCAGGCGATTCACTGCGTTGTAACGGCGCGTGATGACATTGCCGCTGGATGCACTTTCCCGATTGCAGGCTGTGGTGCTGGTTGTCGCCGTACTGCCCTCCGACGTCCACTCCAGGTTGCCGGCCGCGTCGTATTGGAAGATGGTCGCGCCCGACTCAGGATTGATCACCTTGCACAGCCGCTGGTGCTCATCGTAGACGTAGCTACGCGTGGCCGAGACCGTGCCCGCACTGGCGATGGTAAACGTACGCGTTTTCGTGGTGGTCTGGTTGTGGTTGTCGCGAGCGTGAACCTTCAATGATTGCGCTCCGGCAACAACCGTCCAGTCGGCACTCAACACGCTCGTCTGGGAATTGAACGTCGAGGTCAATCGCTGCGCTACTCCGCCGACCATTGCCTCAGCCCATACCTCTTGGATAAACCCGTCGGCATCGGTGACGGTGGCCTGCACCGTGGCAGTATCGCCGAGCGAATACTGCCAACCGTCGATGTTGGGATTGGTGATTTGCACCGCAGGCGGCTGCGGCCCGCTCGCGGA
>JANMSL010000647.1:0-10908 GCA_031389245.1 Lysobacterales bacterium
GCACACGCTGCAGGCGCTTTACGAACGCCGTGATGCGACCGGTCGGTTGAGATTCCAGGCCTATCGCGATATCGGTGGGTTGGAAGGCGCACTTGCGCACCGCGCTGAAAACGTGTTTGCCGAACTTCCGGCCGACGTGCAACGTAGTCTTGACCGCGTGCTATCGCAGTTGATCGTCATCCAATCCGACAGCGACAGCATCAGTGCACGACGCGTGCTGGGTTCTGCACTCGGCGACACTGCCGCGCATGCGCTGGTCGAAGCGTTCATCCGTGCGCGCTTGTTTATCGGTGAGTTGAACGATGGCCGACCGGCGTTTGGAGTTGCTCATGAATCATTGCTACGTCAGTGGCCGCGTGCCCGCGATTGGGCACTGGACAACCGTCGACTGCTGCAAGCGCGCGCGCGACTGAAGCGCGCCGCGTCGCGTTGGGTTGAGGAAGGCCGGCGCAGTGATCATCTGCTCAATCCAGGCCGGCCACTGAGCGAAGCGCTGGAGGCTGCGCAACGGCTATCCGACGATCTGAACGATGAGGAACGCGAGTTGCTACGCGCTTCGCAGCGTCAGTCGCGACGCCGTCAGCTGCTGCGCGTTGCTGCAGTGGTGGTACTGGCGATCTTCGCAGGCGCGTCTGCGCTGCTGGCGTTGCTTGCGCAACGCGCACGCGACGAAGCCGAACAGCGCCGCGAGGAAGCGCTACAACTGTCCGATTTCATGCTGGTGGACCTGGCCGACAAACTGCGACCGCTTGGAAACTTGAAATTGCTCGACAGCATCGGCGCCAAAGCGCTGTCGCAGCTCGAGGGCCGGCCGGAAGCGCAAATGCGCGTTGAAGATCTGATCAACCGGTCGCGCGCACTGCGTACGGTTGGCGAAGTGATGATGGCGCAGGCCAAACTGGACGAAGCCAGATCCGCGTTCGTGCGCGCCGATGCGGTCGCGCGACAAGCGGTTTCTCTGGCGCCGGGTTCGCCCGATGCGCTTGCCGAATCCGGGATTGCCGCGTACTGGCTGGGCTCTCACTATTTTCGCCAGCGTCTGTTCGATGACGCGCAGGTTCACTGGATCACCTACCTGGACACCAGCGAACGCCTGGTGCGCCTGGAACCCGACAATGCGGAGTGGTTGATCGAGCTGTCCTACGCGCTCAACAATCTTGGCGCGATCGAACGCGATCAGGGTCGGATCGACGCCGCGATCGCCTACTTCAAACGATCAGCCGCGATAAAAAAGATCGCAATCGTGAAAAAGCCCGACGACGCCATGTTGCGCTACAAGCTCATCGACACGCTGTCTTGGATCAGCAGCGGCGACGAATCGCAGGGGCGATTGGACGATGCCGCCGCTGGCTATGCCGAACAAATCGGCATGCTCCGCGCGCTGATTGCCGCTGAGCCCGACGCGCAAGCCTGGGAGCGGCGATTGGCCACTTCGCTGTTGACCAGCTCGCGCCTGGCTCAGTTGCGCGGGCAACTCGATAGTGCCGCGCAGCAGATTGACGAGAGCATCGTGCGGCTATCGAAGCTGACGGCGGCGGAAGCGGACAACAAGGTGTGGCGCCGCGATCTCGCCCATGCCCTGATGGAAGCAGGCGACATCGCGCAGCGGCGCGGCGACCGCGCTACGCAGCGCGCACTTCTGCGGAGAGCAGAATCACTGTCGCGCACATTGCGTACTGATGCCGGAGTACTTCCGGCGTGGAAGCAGCTGGACGCGATGATCCGGCTGCGCATCGTCGAGACACGGATCATCGATGGCAGCGGCCGCGCAGCAGACGCTGATGATGCGATCAGCGAACTGCGTGGATTTGTCGAGGCGGCGCCGGATGACATCCTCAACAGCATCGCGCTGGCCAATGGACTGATCTCCCGCGGGCTGGGGCATCAACACGCCGGCGATGATGACGCGGCGCAGGCCGACTGGCGCGAAGCCCGCGAGCGCCTCGCCCTGCACCTCGCCAAAGCCCAGACTCCGCAATTGCTGCTGTCTTGGGTCAGCGCCAACCTGCTGCTCGGTGATGGCGAACATGTTGCCGTGCAGACCACATGGCTAAAGAAGATTGGCGTGCGCGACCCGGCTACGGTACAGCTCTAGCGACGGACTCTTCGAGTTCGGCAATGTCTGTCGCGGCCAGGTCCGCTCCTGCGGTAGGAGCGCACCCGGGCGCGATTCGGTGACTGAGGCTCATCAATTGAGCTGGCCTTGATACCAAAGTCAACCGCGTTTGATCCCTGGACTGATAGTCGCTGCCTGTTACGCTTTCAACCAGCAAACCAATAATCAACACCCATAGTGCAGCGGCAATCGTAGAACACAACCTGAGTTTCCACCCACGTCGAAGGAGCAAACCGATGAATGCACAACTCTTCCAATGTCAGGGGCTCGATGCGCCGCCAAGCAAAGTCACAGAGCTAAACCTGGAGTTGACGGTTTCCTACGCGAACGGCAAAAACAACTCCGATGGATACGCCTACAAATTCAATTCGGAGGATTTCGATTTTGCCAACAGCATCAAAATTCCATGCTTCCTCAATTGTCTGGTTCGTGGTGCAGCGAATGTAACCGAGACCTTCTTTTTCGCTGGTTACACATGGACCAATCAGGCGAACGTCTCGATCGAACCGCCGTCGGCGGTAGTGACCGCTGAGAAATCGAACTCGATGACGCTGATCATCGATTTCAAAATCGAAAACGACGCGACCAACATCACCTTCGCCGTTCAGCCGTCCATCGGCAAGGTTTTCTATGCTGACCCGCAGGAAGACAACGACCCGCAGCTGACACATCCATAATTCGCTGCGCCCAGGGTTAACGGCATGTTGTGGAAGCGCACCACGAATCGATCCAAGGTGTGCCCGCATTGCACCCATTGCGCGGTGTCGGTTGATCCAGGATGGCGATGCGAGCGCCGTCGGCAATTCGGCGCGGCACAGCGCCCACGACGCACTCGCACGGACGTCAGCCAGCGCAACGCCAAAATTTGAATCGAGCAGCGAACCGCTTCAGGAGTGCCTCATGTGCGATCAAACGCGCGGCGACTGGACCGAAACCTGCTTTGCCCTGTCCGCCGAGGCGAGGCGCGTGTTCGAGACTGCGACTGCAGGCTTTCAGAGCGTGAAGTACACACCTTGCGCGTTCGCGAGCCAGGTTCTTGCAGGCACCCGGTACTCGTTCCTGTGCGGGGCGGAATCGCTGGCCGATCGTGAGACCACCTACGTGGTGAAGATGCGAATCTTCCAGCCACTGTGCGGCCAGGATGCGCCGATCCAAGTTAAACCGATCATCGTCTCGATCGAGACGATCACGCCCTGAACAGCTCGGCCGCACGCGCATCACTTGATTCTATCGGCTGGACATCGCAGTACTTCGTGCGATGGCCGGCGCGAGCGCCGCATCTGATACCGCCACGCACCCGCTTTGCACCCAACGCGCGGCGCAGATTCCTTCAAGATGCTTTGGCGGAAATGCTTCGGAATCACGCGAGACGCAGCGGCGTCAGCGTGTACCCCGAAATTTCAGTCCGCGCTCATCCTCTGTAGTGATCAAAGAACAAACTCAGGAGCGCATCATGTCAACGCATTCGCCCGGCGGCTGGAGCAACTTCGACTTCACCCTGACCCCAGAGGCAAAGCATGTATTCGAGTACGCGACCGCTGGTCTGCAGGGCGTGAAGTACGCACCCTTTGCTTTCGCGACGCAGATGTTCGCGGGCACCAATTACTCGTTCCTGTGTGAGGCGGTCTTGGTCTCCCGAAACCCGACCACAAACGTGGTGAAGATGCGCATCTTCCAATCGCTGGACAGCAAAGAGATGCCGGCCATCGCCTCGATCGAAATGATCGCGCCATGACGCCCCGGTTCTGAAAATCACGCGGCCAGCCTCGCCGCAGCATTGGCCAGAATCGGTCAGAACGCGCCAGGCTCCGGACGACAAAGACGCGCCCGACGCGCAGCAGCTTCGCCGCCTCCGACACCACTCGTTGGCCAGTCTCTCGCAGCCTTGATTCCAATCGTCCGGCCGATGATGGGTGCCCCCTCGCACCTGCTCTCGCTTGCCAAGGTTCTGCCACGCGGATTGAACCGGTCGAAGATTTCGCCGGCGGCAGCGCCCCCAAACGCATCGGCCGGCGTCTATTTGTCCCCAGTAAATCAATCACTTGGCAACCGGCAGGTTCCCGGAAGGTTGATTGTCGCCGGATCGCGGAGTCTTCGGCCCACTGCACCACATCCACGCTCCGCTGGCTCGCGACACACCCGGAATCGAACCGGGCTGTCAACCAACACCGGGTGGGGAAATGGGCAGATGCCGCACAAGAACAGCCATCGCCTGCGATGGCGCGCATCCATTCCGCCACAGGGGATTTCCATGTACGACGCGCTCAACACTACATCCGCAGCAGCCAACGACGAATTCGGCAACGACGTCCTTGCTTTGTCGATCGCCGCATCGACGGTACCAGCGGTCCGGGCCAACGCGGACTCCAGGCTGGCTGCCGAGGACCAGCAGGCCGGCAGAGTGATGCTGGACAACGCGCTGCTGCGCCAGCTGCGGCGGCTCCGACTGCTGAGTCAGCAAGACCTGGCCGACGAATGCTGGCGGCGCAACATCCGCGTCTCCATTGCCACCATCAAACGCGCCGAGTCCGGCCACGCCGTGCGCTACCGCATCGCCCACGAACTGGCGCGCTGCTTCGAGGTGCCGGTGTTGAGCATCCTGCAAACGGATACCGAGCTACTGGCGGACAGATGCGCCGACCATGGATCAGCAAACGCGGTGCGAAGCCAGCAGCGGGTGGCGATGAATGCACCAAGCACCAACGGCACCGGCAATCCCATCAATTCGCTCACTGCGCATGGCTAGTCGCAGACGCGCATCGGTCGCCTGGACGCAGTCGATGCCTTCGAGCCAACGCTGAAGATCACCCCAGCGCCGCTTTGGTCCGTTCGGTTTCTGCTCCGATCGGCATTGTAGATACTGGACTTGTTAGGTTTACGCCTTGATCGGCATTGTATCGATGCAGATGGGATCGACAGGGCGGGATTCCGCGACGTTCGAACTGGAAAGTCGTCACATTTCGACCGGCGCCCTTGGACTAGCCTCACTCTCACGGTTCAAACCGGGGTGTAGTCGAAGGCACGTGTGCAGATGCCTTGATTGCGACGACAATGGCTTGCAGCCGGCATGAGATCGAAAAGTTTTCGAGTCGAACCAGCAGCGCGCGTTGTGTTGGCATGGATGGTGCGGTGCATGTCGGGCGGCGCAGCAGTTGTTGCCGTCAGGTTTGGATTGGCGACAGGGAAATCCTGGACGCTTGGGAATCACCGGGGAGAACGGCTAGTGAGCAAGATCAGCGCAGCGCTTTCGCGCATTTGCACCATCGGGGCTCTGCCATTGGCAGTCCTTTCGATCGGATCGGCCAGTGCGGCAACGCCGGATCATTTCCCGAATCCGATGTTCAACGATGGCCTTGAGAATATCGGCAACGGCCCCGCGACTACCGGCGATGCGGCGCGCTTTCTGGCGCAGGCAACGTTCGGGCCGACCGATGTCGACATTGCGCGTTTGCGTACACTCACCTACCAGGGCTGGCTCAACGAGCAATTCGCCGCACCGCCCAGCCTGCATCTGAACTACCACAACTGGGTGGCCAACATACTGGATGAGGGCACCGGCTCTACGACATTGCGCGAAGCCTGGTTCCTCGGCGCTTTGGGCGGGCCCGACCCGCAGAACAATCTCGTCCTGCATACCGATCAGCTGCGTCAGCGCGTGGCGTTTGCGCTCAGCGAGATCTTCGTGGTGTCGGATCAAAACACCCTGCTGAACCAGTTTCCCAATGGCCTGGCTTATTACTACGACATCCTCGTCAACAATTCGTTCGGTAATTTTCGTACTTTGCTGGAGCAGGTCACGCTGAGCCCGGCAATGGGTGTGTATCTCAATATGAAGGGCAACCGGCGCGCCAACCTCGCGCAGAACCTGCATCCGGATGAGAACTATGCGCGCGAGATCAACCAGCTGTTCAGCATTGGCCTGGTCATGCTCAACACCGATGGCACACCGCAGCTGCTCGCCGGCCAGCCGATCCCGACCTATGGCCAGCAACTGGTTACCGCGTTTGCGCATGTATTCACCGGCTGGACCTGGTTCGATTGCGCCTCCGGCAACTTCCCCAATTGCGGCCCCGACTACACCACCGGGATCAACTTCCAGACACCGATGGCCGGGTTCGCCACGTATCACGACAACGGCACCGACCCAGTCAACGACATCGTCAGCAAGCAGCTGTTTGCCTACCCAGGTGCGGTGAACGGCGGACTGCTCGCGGCGGGCGGCACACCGCAATCCGATCTTCAGTTCGCGCTCGACAACATCTTCCGCCATCCCAACATCGGCCCATTCATTGGCAAGCAGTTGATCCAGCGTCTGGTGACCAGCAACCCGACACCGCAGTATGTGCAACGCGTCGCCAATGTGTTCAACAATGACGGCAGCGTCGGACAGGTACGCGGCAATCTTCGCGCGGTGGTGCAGGCCATCCTGCTCGATCCCGAAGCCCGCACTGGCCAGTGGGCGCGCCCGGACACCTATGGCAAATTGCGCGAGCCGCTGTTGCGCCTCACGCATTTCTGGCGTGCGATGGGCGCGATCCATCGATGCGGCCGCGACTACACCGCTGGAACCACGATTTATCACTACGCCAATCAGCCCTACCGCTATGCCGGTTACAGCACCGCCTGGGGCACGTCCGATTCGATCTACGGCAGCGGTGTCGGACAGGCGCCGCTGAATGCCTTCAGTGTGTTCAACTTCTTCAAGCCGAGTTATTTGCCGCCTGGCGAGATGACCGCAGCGGGCCTGTTCGGACCCGAGTTCCAGATCAACACCGACACGTTGATCACCAACTCGACCAACAGCACTGCCGGCAAGGCATGGAACTTCGATGTCTCGGATGTCTGTGCCCCCAACGACGACAACGGCGACGTCAAGATCAATCGAGCCCAGGACGCGGCGCTGGCCGGCAATGCCAATGGCGGCCCGGGCGATCCGGCCACGCTCCTGATCGATGCTTACAACATCCGCTTCATGTCCGGGCAGATGTCGCCCTTCATGCGTCAGGTGCTGCTGAATAATCTGAACCCGATCGGCATTGCCGACGGCGCCAACTGGCGCGCATTGCGCATCAGCCGCGCGCTGTTGCTGATCCTGACCTCACCCGAATACATGATTCAGAAATAGGACAGGACGATGAAAACCGATCGCCGCAAATTCATCAGCCAGACTCTGCACGCCGCTCTGGGTGGCGCTGCCGTTTTTTCCGCGCTGGGCAATATCCAGCTGTTGCAGGCCGCGACGCGAGGCGGCGGCTATGTGTTCACCGACTACAAGGCGCTGGTCTGTGTTTTTCTTTACGGCGGCAACGATAGTTTCAATACAGTGGTGCCGTACACGCAGAGCGCGTTCAACAGCTTCTTTGGCGCCGGCGGTGTGCGCCCGCAGCTGGCATTGACCCGCAATCTGTTGCACCCGTTGAACGATGCGGGCGCGACTTCGGCCGACGGCATTCAATACGCGCTGCATGCGCAGATGCCGGAGATGGCCGCGCTGTTCAATCAGGCCAGTAGTCCGCTCGCGATCATGGCGAATGTCGGTACCCTGGTCGGACCGGTCACCCAGAACCAATACATCAACCTGAACCCGGCATTGCCGCCGCAACTTTATTCACACGCGGATCAATCGGCTTACTGGCAGGCATCGCCGCCCACCAACACGCCGACCACTGGCTGGGGTGGCCGCATCTGCGATCTGTTGGAGAGTGCAAATCCGCCAAATATTCCAATCATGACTTCGTTCAGTGGCGAAGACGCATTCATCCGTGGCGACAACGTCAATGGCTACATCATGAATGCGAGCCAGGCGCTCACGCTCGATCTTCCCTACGACGATCATGCCCAACTGCGCCCCTCGTTCGACGCACTGCAGGCGGTGGGCACGCAGGCCAATATGCTGGAACGTACTTTCGCCGCCACCATCAATCATGCCGAAGCGACGGCGTTGGTCGTGCGCATGGCATTGAACGCCGCGGGCGCGCCCAGTTTTGCCAGCTTCTTTCCCAATGCCGATGGCTACAACTTCGACGCCCAGCTGCAGACCGCAGCGCGCCTGATCTGGGCGGCGTACAACAACGTACCCGGCTACAGCGGACTGAAGCGGCAAGTGTTCTTCGTCAACACCGGCGGCTATGACACGCATGGCGATCAGCTTCCTCAACAGGCGGATTTGCTGCCGGTGCTGTCGCGCGCGTTGACCGGCTTCTACAACGCACTGAACTCGATCGCGATTCCCGGCGGCACCTTGGCCAATGTGGCAACGGCGTTCACCGCGTCCGACTTCGGCCGTTCGATGACTGCCAACAATGGCGGCACCGATCACGGCTGGGGCTCGCACCAGTTCATTGTCGGTGGTGCTGTGCAAGGCGGAAAATTCTACGGCAATGGATGCGGATTTTCCGGCCAGGCGGCGAACTATGGCCTGGTCATGCCCAGCCTGCTCAACCCCACGCCGCCGGCCTACGGCATACCATCACCCAATCTAAACGATCCCGGCGACGGCAATGGCCGCATCATCCCGACCACGTCAGTCGATCAGTACGGCGCAACGCTGGCCAGGTGGTTCGGCTTGACCGGCAGCGACATCTCGCTGATTTTCCCCAACCTCAGCAACTTCTCACCTTCGTCGCATTACAACCCGGCGGGTAACTACATGGGTTTTCTGGCCTGAGTGATGGAACGCGCAAGCGCACTCCCACGCAGACGGAACGCAGCGGTGATCAACAGCAGAGCAGCGAGCAGGGCGGCGTAGGTCCAACCCCGGACACCAACCGGAATCGCCGGCCCCTGCACGACGATCGTGCCGAACATGCCCTCGCCCGGGCTGCCGTGTGGTTCGCAGAAATATCCGAACTGACCAGGGTTTGGAAAAGCCACCGTCGCCGACCAGATCTGTGTCGACGCGCTGCCATTGCCACCACTTCCATCGTTGTCGCAGCCACGCGCGCAGCGAAACGAACCGTCGTCCGCCATCACATTGTGAAAGCCGCCGAGATTGGCAAATCGCACGGTATCCCCCGGCTGTATGGTCAACGTCTGCGGGTTGAAGGCCAGTCGCCCGGAACCGCCCACCTGCACCACCCAGCTCGCGGCCTGCACCTGCGCTGACATCGTGGTCAACATCACCAGCAAAGCGCAGGCAAGGCGCGGCGCATGGGCACGCCCACAAGGCAATGGCACCGGACAATTGCGACTGTGAATTCGCCAATTCATAAGCTGCCCATTGAGCATCTCAAAGCGCCGGACATCACGGATTTATATCATGCCCGGCAAACTGCACAGCGCCGCGAACACAGAGCTGGAAGCCGGTTGCAAGCGGCATGCAACGATTCCGGGGCGCATACTGATCGTTGTCCACGAGCCACTGCCCGCGTCGACAATCGTGCGGTCACGGAAACGACATCAGCCCGAAGCACGCGCCATTCAACAGCGTCGCAACGCCTGCAGTAATCCACAAGCCCTTTGCCGTGTCGGGCTTGTCGCGATAGCGCAGATACAGCCCCAACGGAACAACGAACAGCCACTGGCTGAGTCCAAATAAAGCCGCCACAGCCATACCCAGGTACACGCCTGCTGGTTCGTGCCGGCTGGCAATCGCGCCGACAGCGAATGCCAGTGGAATCACCATGGCGATGCACCCGATCCCGAACGCCAGGCCCTTTGCCCAATGTCCGTCGTCGAACGGCCTGCCGGGTGGCAATGGCGAGGTGTGCGAAGACTCTGGATTTTTGGCAAGGGTCATGGCGTTGTCTCTTTACCTGCCGCAGTCGTGGGCTGCCAAGCGCGTTGGTGGCGTTCACGCAATTGTTCGAGTTGGGCGCGGCGGCCGTCGCGATAGAAGATGTTGTAGGTGTCGAACGGAATCAGCTCGCCATTGGCCTGGGCGATGTGTACACAGCTCTTCTTGACCGCGCGCAGATCGAAACTCTGGGCGTCGATGAACTGCATGATGATGATGCGGAAAACGTCGCGATAGCTCAAACCGGCCAAGGCTTCGACATTCGGCAGGCAGCACAACAGGTTCGATAGATGATGCGCGCTGGCATCCGGCGAGTTGGCCGTAGAGAACAATTTGAATACCTGCTCGCGTAGCGCCGGATCGCGTTCGACCACGATGGAGTTGCGGCCGCCGTCGATCAGCACTTTCGGATCGACATAACGTGTCAGAGGAATCAACGTGTCGCCCTGTTTCAGAGCATAGGCCATGGCCAGGCAATCGGGATTGCACGGCACTGGCACCAGATCTTCGGACGCGAATACCGGTGATTGCTCCAGGATGCGTCGCCTGACTTCGGTCAAGGTGAGGCGATGTTTGGTGGCATCGTAACCATCGAGTCGACCGGCGGCTTGCACCGGTTGGAACGTCACGCCACGCACGCAGGGCCGCGACTTGGCAAATTCGATGATGTCACCCAGTTCATCGTCATTGACCCCGCGCATCACCGTGACCACCAGCGTTGTCGACAAGTCGTGTGCATCGAGCGCATCAAGTGCACGCATGCGCGTGTCGCGCAGTTTGGCTCCGCGCAGCGTGGTCAACGCCTCATCGCGCAGTGAATCAAACTGCAGATAAATCTCGAATCCGCTGCGGTACGCGGCGAGACGTTCGACGAACTCTGCGTCGCGCGCGATGCGGATGCCATTCGTGTTCAACATGAGGTGCTTGATTGGCCGCCGCCGTGCGGCATCCATCACTTCGAAGAACTGCGGATGCAAGGTCGGCTCGCCGCCGGACAGCTGCACCACATCGGGCTCGCCTTCGGTCTTGACGATGGCGTCTAGCATCTTCTCGATCG
>JANMSL010000665.1:0-13995 GCA_031389245.1 Lysobacterales bacterium
CGGCCAGCACGTCCGGGCGGACGCAGTGGGCCCGCTCCCACGCAATGCAATCGTATTCATTACCGAGGTGCATCAGCCTGTCTAGCGCTGGCCAACGTGCGGTTGCGGCGTTGCAATCGGGTTCGCGAAAACAGCGCAACCCCATGCAGGGCAACGAGTTGACACGCTGTCGCCACGTTTTCGGTTTGCCTGGATGCAGCGATCGCGCCGCGCTGCACGGTGTTATTGCTGGTGTTTAGAGCACTCAAGGTGAATACGTATGCAGTGCGATGTCAGGATCCTGGCGGCCATGACAAAGCTCACTGCGCGAGTTGGTGTGCCTGCAGTGTGAATCCGCCCACAGGGTTGGCCGCCAACTTGGCCGCGATTACGCGCGTGGCGCGACTGAGCACGCTGAAGTGATCGGCGCCGCGTACTTCCAGGCATGACAGGAATGCATTGTGTTTTGCCGCGCAAATTTCCTTGAGCTCTGCCTGATTGCTGGTGCCATCAATACCCTCAATCACGTAGGTCGGCTGCGCAATACTTTCCAGCCAGTGGATCGGAGAGCGAAGTCTGGCTTCCATCGCATCGTGCTGAGAAAAATCCACCGGTATCAGCGATATCGGATAGTGGTCAATGCGGGCGACGGGCCCAAAAGCAAACACTGCCTTGAACGGTGTTTTCATAGCCGCCGTCAACAAGGCCAAAGTGCCGCCCGTGCTGTGGCCGCCAAGGTAAAGTTGATCCGGGTCCACGTACGTCAATTGTGCCAACTGCTCAGCTGCAGCGAGCACATCATCCACCTCGCCCAACATCATCTCCTTCTTGCTGTCGCTGCCGTTGCCACCGCGCAGAGTGGGAAACGCCAGGATCACGCCCGCCTCGCGAAAGGCACTTGCCGACTGATCATTTTCCTGGGGTCCCTCCGCCCAGAAGTCGGACAGCGAGTTGGTGTCTCCGCCGGTCAGCCAAATGATCGCTGCATGGCGCCGGCCGTCCCCCGGGTCGGGTGATACAAAGCCAGGCAACATATAGTTTTGCGGGTTTTTATAATCACTGCGTACGAACAAGTGTTCGGGCGGCATCGGCAAAGGCAGCGGCTGCGGATCGCGCACGGTGATCGCGGTGCGGAAGCCATGCCGCGCCTGGGCAAATGCCGCTGATCCGGATTGCGCCATTTGTTGGCGTTCACTGGCGATGGTCTGGGCCTGGTGTTGCTCCCACGCGACGCGCTGCGCGTTGATCACATCGAACGATGTCTTGTCGATGCAGTCAAAAGCGCGGTTGATTTCGTAGCCGGCCTCCATGGCGTCGTTGCGTGCCTGAACCGTCTTGAGCGGCGACCCTGCACAAACGCTTGAGTTGGATGTGTCCGGGGACTGCCCGGAGCACGCCAAAAGCAAGCTCAGCGTCGCAATGACAATTCCTGCTTCAGGTCTTGGACACAACATGGTCGTTTTACTCGTTCCCGGAAGGCATCAAGCTTATCGCTCACACAAGCCTGCGAACAATAAGTCGGCATGGCTGGGGGAAATGAAGCCTTACCGAAGTGGCGGCTCCCGCTCCAGGTTGACGAAACGTCAAGCGCGCCGCGGGCAAAGTTGACACATTTGCCGTTCCCCAAGCGCAGGCGTCTGCGTAGAGTGCGTTGCACCTGGACGGCATTGTTCGGGCAGCGAGTCGACCGGCGCGTGTACCGGCATTTGAAGGCAATCGACCATGCACTACTGGCAGGATAAAGACGACGACAAGATCAACCTCATCGTGGTCACGAACGAGGCGCTGTATGCCGAAAAGATGGATGCAGCCGCGTGTCAACGCCAGATCGAGGAGCTCAACGCCGGTAAGTCGCCGGCCACGTTGTTTGGTTCGGAGGCAACCCATGTCGTGTTGCGTTCAGTCACCAAGGTTCAACAGACGAGCGGCGAGGAAGAACTCGATTTTACCCTGCGCGATGGCAAAGACGAGAAAACCAAAAGCGTCAGTATCGTCGATCAGGGCGTGCGCAGCGAAGTGCTCACTGCGATTGAATGGGTGACGCAGGGACGCTTCAAGCTATATGAAGATCAGTATTCTCGTGCCCGCGCTGCCTTCGCCACGGCAGTATCGCTGACCATTTTCGGGTTTTGTACCAAGATCGCAGCATCGGCGGCGGCAGTGCTGAAAAACGCCGATGACTACGATGTCGATGGGCGCAACAAGGGTTTGACGTACGTAATCATCTGGGTGCTCGACCTGCTCGGTACGACCGGCGTGTGGCTGGTCGGGGGTTCAATCTGTGCATTGCTGATCTGGAGTCTGTTCAACCAGATCAAGTCGCCGCCATTTATCAGGATTCTGCAAGCCGAGCCATACAAGCCACAAGCCACGGCGATCACGGTGCTGAAGTATCTCGGGCTGGCGGTGGTCTGGGTAGTGATGTCCCCGACGTTGTTGACCTGAGTCGGCGACCACGGCCGGCCGCAGTTGGCGATTGACATCGCAGGCGTGCACGCTAGGGTGGAGCATTCCGCCCTTGCACTGCCGCACTCGATGCCCGTCTCCGGATTTCCGACGCTGCTTACCCATTACATGCGTCGGATCCGCGCCAGTGCGGCAGGTATTGCCAGCGAAATCGGTATGAGCCGCGAAGCAGTCAACAATTGGCGCAACGGCGATTCGTTGCCGAGCCGCAAGCATCGCGACAAGGTGCTTGCCTGCGCTGGTTACTTGCGACTGAGCGAGATGGAGACCAATGAGCTGTTGGCGTCGGTTGGTTTCGAGGCAGAGTTTCCGATTGAGCGCACGAGTATGGCGACGTCTGTGTCGACGGCTACCGCATCGACGATCACGGTGTCGACCGCTGCCTTGTCGACAATCGCGGCATCGCCGGCGATCCTGCATGTGTTCGATCGATTGCAGCAGTTGCGGCCGTATCCGATACTGATGCTGCTGACGCCAGCACATCTTGGCCAGCCGCCCGAGCGCGAGGCGATGCTGGCCGAAGCGCAGCGGCGCTACGGTGCAGAGTCTGTGTTGCACGTGCAACCGCCGTTCAGTCTGAACGCCGACGCCGCGGCCTATTTTTCGGCAATCGCAGCCCAATGCGGCTTTGCAGGTATTGAGTCGGACTATGCCTTCGAGGCGGCATTGTCGCGCCGACTCCAGTCGAGTCGGCGATTGTTCTGTCTGGTCAGCCGTTTCGAGCAGGGCGATCCGGTTCAGCGTGATGTGCTTGCCGGAATTCTGCGCAGCCTGAGTGAGATGCACAGTGGCCAATTGAATCTTTTGATCTGCGGTGGCGCGGCGCTGTCGGATCTGAAATATCAGGGTGGCGATCTGTCCCTGCTCAATATCGCAACGGCAGAGTCCTGGCCAGAGCTCGCGGTCGAGGATGTAGACGCGATGGCACGGCGCCGCTCGCTCGCTGGTGTGGACGCGGCACGCGCGCTGCGCCTCGCTGGGGCACATCCGTTGCTTGTGGATGCCGCGCTTACTCTGCTTGCCGAGGATGCGCTGCGTTCTGATAGCGATCTGATTGACTTGCTCGCCGCATATGAGCCGCTGTGGCAGAGCTTTCTGCCTTTGACTGTTGATCGTTCTGTGCGCGATGCGCTCGCGGTACGACTGGCGCAGCAGCAACTTGCGCGGGCGCAGCCTTATCTACTCGACCCATTGTTGCGCCGTCTGTATTGGGGCAATCTGATTGTCGCGCGCCGCTATCCGGAAGGTGCCTGGTTGGAGTGGCGTTGCGAGGCGATTCGTCGCGCCGGCGCACTGATCATTGCGCATGCGGACGCCACGGCGTGATCGCGAATGTGATCAAAAAAATCCTGCTGCAGATTCGTTGGCCGCGCCTGCTGGCTGTGTTGCTGATCGTGTTGACTGTGTGGTTTTTCGGCGGCCTTCTATTGCACTTTTGGCTGAGTCACATCTTGGGCTTCGGCACCGCGCGCGACGTTGAGCTGGCATCGATGATGGGCTTGAACTGGACCGAGATGGTGCTCGCACGCTCAGATGCAGAAGCATATTTTCGCAGCCACCAGCAATGGCCGGCGAACGCACGCGCGATCGATCGTCCCGACGACAACGGATTGCTGCGCATCGATATGCCGGAACCATTGGTACTGCGTTTCGGGATGAGCAAAGGGTTTCCGATCTCATCCGGACTGCGCGATGCGCGCCTGAGCATGACCTACGATGCGAACACCGGCGACTGGCAATGCCAGAACGATTCGCCACCCATGCCCAGGCGCTGGCTACGTTCCGAATGTCTGCCAGAACGCGGCAGCTGGACAGCACTTGAATGGTTGACGTCGATTCTGGTGATCGCGGTGATCGCGCTGATCGTGTTGCTCGCGCTGTTGGCGTTTGCCGATCCGCGCTTGGCCGGATTGCGCAAGCAGCCGCGGCGACTGCGCCGTCAGCCGGTCAAGGATTTGGCACGCCTGCATCGCCAGCTCGGCTGGTTGCGCCGGCGCCAAGCCAGCTTGGCAGCGGCTGAGATTGCGCCTGCCGATTGGCATGAGGCGCTGGCATACGCACATGCCGACGCGGACGCGCGTGCGCATTTGCTTGCGCTACGCGTTTCGGCGCGCTGTAACCGCAGTCAGGGTTGGTCGCTACCGGGGCACGTCTACGAATGGCAGTTTCCCCCGGCCCTGCCGATCGCGCTCGACCGCATTCTGCTCTATCTGCCGGCGGAAAAACTCAGTGCACGCGACCTGGTGCGCCATTTGCGCGCGGTACAAACCGGTCAGGACGTATTGCTGGTGGCGAGCAACGACGCTGATCTGGATGCGGCGCTGCTTGCCTATGCGAGCGATACCGCCAATCTATGCGTTTGTCTGGATCAGGTCACCCAGTGCGAATGGTTGCTGCACCCGACACCGCAGGAGGTGCTGGTCGCGCTGCTCGCCAGGCAACTGCGCATCACCCGCATCTCGCCTTACCAGACCCGTGGCGGAGTGACGCGCCCTGCGGCATTCTTCGGGCGCGAGCAATTACTGGCTCGCGTGTTGAATCGCGAGCCGGGCAACTATTTGCTGGTGGGTGGGCGTCAGCTGGGAAAAACCAGTTTGATGAAAGCCATAGAACGGCGCTTTGCCGACCACCCACGCGTTCACTGTCATTACCTGTCGTTGCGCGATCATCGCCTCGACGCGCGCCTTGCCGCCGAGCTTGAATGCGCCGCCGATACTCCAATCGAACAGCTGGTGACCGCGTTGGTGCGCCGTGCCGGGCAGCGTCGATTGCTGCTGCTGATCGACGAGACCGATCTGTTTCTGCGCGAGGAAGCGCGCACCGGCTATGCGCAGCTCTCCAGCCTGCGCAGTCTGAGCGAGGAAGGTCATTGTCACTTCATGCTCGCCGGATTCTGGGATTTGTATCAGGCAACGGCAATCGACTATGCCTCACCCATTCGCAATTTCGGTGAAGTGATCAGTCTGGGTGCGCTCGAGCATGAAGCGTGTGTCGCACTCGCAACGGATCCGTTGGCGCGTTTGGGCATCCGCTTTGCCGATGCCGCTCTGGTTGAGCAACTGGTCAACGCCTGCGGACACCGCGCCAATCTGGTGGCGATTCTGTGCCAGCATGGGCTGGAGCAATTGCAGCGCGGCGAGCGCCTGCTCACCGAAGCGCATGTGCAGCGCGCCATGCATTCCGATGCATTGCTCGACGCGTTGGCAGGATGGGCGCGCCTCAGCCCGGATCCCAAGGCCTGCGCACTGGATCGGGTGATCGTTTATCGCGTGGCTCAGCTGCACGCGGCAGGTGCTGATGGCGCTGCCGCCGCAGTCATTCCGTTGCAACTCGCAGACCTGCTGCAGGAGCTGGCCGGCCGGTCGATCAATGCCGATGCCGAGGCGTTGCGGGACGCTTTCTCGCGCTTGCAGCTGGCCTACGTGCTGCGCCGAGAAGATGAGGGCTTTGTGTTTGCCGTGCCGCTGTTCGCGATCCAGTTCCATGTCCAGGAAGTAGATGCCTTGTTACGACGCGAGTTGGAAACCTTGCGCGACGGCGGTTAACACTATTATTCGCCGCGGCCGCAGACCATGTCGGGTGTGGCCACTACCGATGGTATAGCCCAGCGCGGATTGATCATGGCCGCGCCATTTCCAGCGAGATCAGGCGGGTGGTCGGTAGCCATCGGGCAGCGCGGCGCCATCACCAAAGAAATATTTTTCCAGTTCGCCACGCAAAAAAGCGCGCGCCTTGGGCTCGATGGGCGACAATCGATTCTCGTTGATCAGCATCGTCTGATGCGCCAGCCATTCGCTCCAGGCTTTTTTGGAAACCTGATCGAAGATGCGTTTGCCGAGCTCACCAGGCAATGGCGCGAAGTCCAGTGCTTCAAGCTCCTGCTGCAGACGGATGCAGAAAACGGTGCGCGGCATAGTCGATGCAGAAGTGGGAGTCGGGTGATAATCGGCAGCGAAAGTGCGGCTGAAGTGGTGGCCAGGGAGGGAATCGAACCCCCGACACGGGGATTTTCAATCCCCTGCTCTACCAACTGAGCTACCTGGCCGATGCAGCGCACAGCGCCAACCGAGTCGCGCATTAGAGCGGGGGGCTCGGGCTTCGTCAAGCCTGCACCCCAACACTCGGCAACAAATCTGCGCGAGCGCGTCACATCCCGGCGCAGGCTGCCGCGGTGTTTTGCGCTGTTGGCCGCGCCTCGTGGAAGTGGCCACTGTTGTTGAGCACATACGCGCTGCTGCCGGATTCACCGCGGCGATCGCACAGCGTGAACGTGACATTGCTGCCAGCGTTCGAGCCGTAGGGTTGAAATTGCAATCGTGTCCGCCCGCTGCTGGTGACCATGTGCACGTTTTCTTCGAAACCGGGTTGATGGGAGATAACCGATTCGCCACCGCTTATGCTGTTGTCGCCGTTGCCGTCGACGCCCACGATCCAGCCGTTCTGCCATTGCGCTTTGCCCGAGCAGGAGGCGCCATCGTCGCTGGGGCACAGAATCGCGTCAGATTCATAATTCTGCGCGGCGCCACGTGCGTCGGTGATCGAGCCCATCAGCGCGGTCAGCAGGGTGTTGCAATCGGCGCGGCCGAGTGCAGCCGAATAGGACGGCAGGGCGATTGCCAGCAAAGTGCCGACCACGGCGACGGCGATAAGTATTTCCAACAGGGTAAATCCCCGGGTCATTATTTTGCCACGCAGGGGCTGGCGGTGTGAGTTCTTGCCGTGTGTTGTGTCGCGAACAGTGTTCATTGCAGGTCTCCTTGAGTCGATGTGAGCAGGGAGGCCAGTTTGCAGTCGGTGACAATTCGAGGGCAGGGGCAGCGTCCTGAATCCTGCTGCGATTTTTCCGAGTGCGGGTTGCGATCTTGAGCAGACAATGCATTATCGTGCGTGTTGTTGTCCGTGCCGGCCCAGCTCAATGTCCGAACCATTCAAACTCGTGTCGCCTTTCCAGCCTGCCGGTGATCAACCGCAGGCAATCGCGCGCATGGTTGACGGTTTCCGCAACGGATTGGCGCATCAAACCCTGCTTGGCGTTACCGGTTCAGGCAAGACTTTTTCTATTGCCAACCTGATCCAGCAGGTACAGGCGCCGACGCTGGTGATGGCGCCGAACAAGACGCTGGCGGCGCAACTGTACGGCGAGTTCAAGGAGTTTTTCCCGAACAACGCGGTCGAGTACTTCGTCTCCTATTACGATTATTACCAGCCCGAAGCCTACGTTCCGAGTACCGACACGTTTATCGAGAAGGACTCATCGATCAACGAACACATCGAACAGATGCGGCTGTCGGCAACCAAGTCGCTGCTGGAGCGTCGCGACTGCATCATCGTCGCCACGGTATCGGCGATCTATGGTCTTGGCGATCCGAACGAGCATTTCAAGATGGTGCTGCAGCTGGCTCCGGGACAGCCCATGGACCAGCGTGAATTGCTGCGTCGCCTGACCGAACTGCAATACTCCCGCGGTGACTATGAACTGCGTCGCGCCACCTATCGTGTACGCGGCGAAATTGTCGATGTGTTTCCGGCCGAATCCGAATCGATTGCAGTGCGCGTCGAGCTGTTCGATGGGATCATCGAAACCATCAGTCAGTTCGACCCGCTGACCGGCGCGGTCATCGGCAAATTGCCGGGATTCACAGTCTTCCCAAAATCGCACTACGTCACCTCGCGCCGCACCGTGCTGGACGCCATCGAGACCATCAAGACCGAGCTTGGCGAACGCCTCGAACAGCTTTACGCCGCCAACAAACTGTTGGAAGCGCAACGACTGAAGCAGCGCACACAGTACGACGTGGAGATGTTGGCCGAGATCGGCTTCTGCCAGGGAATCGAGAACTACTCCAGGCATTTGACCGGCTATGCGCCCGGTGAGGCACCGCCCACGCTTTTCGACTACCTGCCGGCCGATGCGTTGTTGGTGCTCGACGAATCGCATGTCACCGTGCCGCAGATCGGCGCGATGTACAAAGGTGACCGGTCGCGCAAGGAAACGCTGGTTGAATTCGGCTTTCGCCTGCCTTCGGCGTTGGACAACCGACCACTGAAATTCGAGGAATTCGAACAGCGTGCACCACGCACTATCTATGTGTCGGCCACGCCACGTGCTTACGAGTTGGAGCGTTCCGGCGATCAGGTGATCGAGCAGGTCGTTCGACCGACGGGTCTGGTGGATCCTGAAATCGAAGTCCGACCGGTGGCGACGCAGGTCGACGATCTGCTTGACGAGATTCGTCTGCGCACGGCGATGGGTGATCGCGTTCTGGTCACTACGCTGACCAAGCGCATGTCGGAGAATCTGACCGAGTATCTGGAAGAGGCCGGCGTGCGCGTGCGTTATCTGCATTCGGACGTCGAAACGGTGGAGCGCGTCGAGATCCTGCGCGACTTGCGTCTGGGCAAGTTCGACGTGCTGGTGGGAATCAACTTGCTGCGCGAGGGACTGGATATGCCCGAGGTGTCGCTGGTGGCGATTCTCGACGCCGACAAGGAAGGGTTTCTGCGCTCGACCGGATCGCTGATCCAGACCATCGGCCGCGCCGCCAGAAATCTGCGCGGCAAGGCGATTCTTTATGCGGCCACGATCACGCGCTCGATGCAGGCGGCGATCGACGAAACCAATCGACGGCGACAGAAGCAGGTGGACTTCAATGTGATGCACAGCATTACGCCAAAATCGGTGCAAACCAAGATCATCGACGTCATGCAGGGCGCACGCGAGGCGGCCAACGACACAGTCGTCATGAACGCCAGCGAACGCACGCGCAAGCTCGGCACGCTGCGCGCTGCCGAACCCACGGCCGACTACGCCAGCATGACCGCGCCGCAGCTGTCAGCAGTACTGAAACGCCTCGAAGCGCAGATGTACAAGCACGCGCAAAACCTGGAATTCGAGGAAGCGGCGCGCGCGCGCGATGAAATGCATCGAGTGCGGGAACAGACGCTGCGGACCTAGGGAACCTCTGAATAAGTCACCACATCGTCTTTGCTACACCGCGTATTGCTTGCCACGCCCCAAAAACCTGCGGTTTTCGCCCCCTGACTCAGGGGGCTATCACGGCTCCGAACTTTTTCAGAGGAACCCTGGTATTGCGCTACAACGGCGTGCGCGCGATCAGTGCATCGATCAACAATGCGGTGTAGCGCGGCTTGTCGCGGTAGTCGATGTGCGATTCGTCTGGCAATGGAAAGTCGCGCAATGCGGGCACATCGTCGGCGTGCAGGGTTTGTGCGCCGGTTGCTTCGGCCAAACGATCCCAGAACTGAGGTCGCGGATAGGTGTCTTCTTCGACCTGACGGCGCAGGCCGCTGATCGGCGTCGCGTAGAAAATGACCCGACCGCCGCGCTGCTGTATCGCCTGCACCCAGTTTCTGACTTCGGCCAGGTCCGCCAGCCAATGCGCCGGCACCGGCCCAGGCAGCTTGCCGCCATATTTGGCGAGGTGTGCTTCCAATTCACGACGGTGCACGCTGGTATCGGTGCGGGTGTAGTCGATGAACCCTTCACGCATCGCAGTGAGCCGGACATGTGGGCGAAACGGCTCTGCTTCCTTGTTCCACCAGCGTACCAAAGTGCGCAGCAGGCTGAAGTCGGAACGCGAAATCAGTGCATGCTGCTGCCAAACGTTGAGCATGCGGCGATGCACATCGCGGCTGATCGTCCATTGCCGGTGATAGTGGGCGACGTACGCCTGCTGCAGTTCCCAGGTGATACGCCACAGGCCAAGCCCATCGATATCGCAGATAACCACGCCATCGAACGATTCGTCCGCGGCAAGATCGCGTAGCGAGGCCATCGCGGGATTGGCATCGAGCGCCAGCATCACCGGCTCGTAGGCAGGCAGGCGTTCGCGCAACACTTGCAGATCCACGCTGTACAGAGTGCGCGATGCGCCAATCAGCGCGATCGGTCGCTTGCCGGTGCGGGTAAGGCGAGCACGCTGCTGCGCCCACAGATCCTGCGAATCGATGATGCCGGGCCGATAGTCGCGGCTGCGCCAATGCCATTCGACCGCGCCGGCGGTCAGGGCCAGAGCAAGGCAGGCGATCAGGGTGCTGGACAGCAGTCGTTTCATTGTTGTTTTCGGTCAACGCGAATTTGGGAATCAGAACTTTGGCAACAGCAGCGGGGTATCGCAACGCAGAGCATCAGAACTGGAAATAGATGAAGGCGCGACCTGCGCCTGGTGACAGCACGATGGCGCCGAGCAACAGACCCCAGAACAGGCCGGCGCACCATGCTGGCAATCGTGACAGCGCCAAGCGCAAATCGAGCGAACGCGTAAGCCAATGCGTCAACCAGAGCAGGGCGAATGCAACCATGGCGATTCTGGCTTCGCTGCTCAGGGCGACGTGCGCAGTTTCGCCCAGACCGAGCAGTGCCAGATGCACTTTGGATGCGGTGGCGAAATCCGGCGCGCGAAACCATACCCAGGCCCACATCACCACCAGCAGGGTGAACAATCCGTACAGCCAGCGCAGTGGTGCTGCCTGCAGCCACGCATGCTGTGGCATTGCGGCGCGTGCGGCGCGCTCGATGCCCAGCCACAACCCATGGAACGCGCCCCAGGCCACAAAGGTCCAGGCGGCCCCATGCCAGAGGCCGCCGAGCAACATGGTCAGCATCATGTTGCGCGCGGTGAACAGGCTCGAACCGCGGCTGCCACCGAGCGGCACATAGAGATAATCGCGCAACCAGCTCGACAACGAGATGTGCCAGCGCCGCCAGAAATCGGAAAACCCGATCGCAGCGTAGGGACTGCGGAAATTGTCCGGTAGATAAAATCCCAGCATCATGGCGCAGCCGATCGCGCATAACGAATAGCCGGCGAAGTCGCAGAATATCTGACCGCTGAAAGCAATGGTCGCGCCCCAGGCCAACGCAGCGCCGGGTTCGGCGCCGATGACGAAGCCGGTGTCTGCCACCGGGGCAAACACGCTGTCGGCCAGCACGATTTTCTGGAAAAGCCCGATCAGCATCAGCGACAGGCCAACAAAAACGCCATCGGCGGTAGACCGTCGTGGTTGCTCGAGCTGCTCGCGAAAAACGCTGTAGCGCACAATCGGCCCTGCGACCAACTGCGGAAAGAAGGCGACAAAGAGCACGTAGTCGCGCAGCGAGCGCTGCACTGGCACCTGGCTTCGATACACATCGATGCAGTAGGACAGCGATTGGAAGGTGTAGAACGAGATGCCGATCGGCAAGAGGATATCGAAGCTCGGCGCCTGCCAGTCGATACCCAGCGCGCCGAGCAAAGCCGCGACGTTGTGATTGAGAAAATTGCCGTACTTGAAAAAACTGAGTAGTCCCAGATTGGCCGAAATCGAAACAATCAACCAGCGTCGGCGCGCCGGCGGCGATGTCGAACCCGCAATGCGCAGCGTCAACCACCAGTCGACGCTGGCCGAAGCCATCAGCAGAAGCAGAAAGGCCGGACTCCAGGCGCCATAGAACACGAAGCTGGCGAGCAGTAGCAGCCATTTGCGCGCGTTCCAGCTCCACGGCAGCTGATAAACCGCCATCAGCGCGAGGAAGAACACGACGAAGGTGAGGGAGTCGAATTGCATCTCGTGACGCTGAAAAAAGAAGCGGCATTGTAGACGCGGGGCTCGATCCGTGGGCGTCGCAGCATCTACGCGCGTCCCGCCTGGCAGGCTGTCGCACAGCGGCGTTGTCGACCATCGCCATCGTGTACCTGTACCGACTCGACAACGCGGTTGAGTCCACGCGCTGGGCCGTGTACCATGCGCGGCCTTGATTTGGGCGCATAGCTCAGCGGTAGAGCACTACCTTGACATGGTAGGGGTCACAGGTTCGATCCCTGTTGCGCCCACCAAATCACCAGAGACACCAGGGCTTGCAAGCGGCCTTGATTCAACAAAGGACACTTCTTTTGAAAGGGAATGTAGTTCGAAAGAACACGATCACCATGACGCGAACCGGCACCCAGCACTGACCCGCACGCGCCTTGCGTCTCTCAGCAAAGGGCGCTTGCGCCCTTTTTTATTGCCGCATTTCCGGCGCCGAGTTGCAGCTATCGCGGCTTACGCCGCTCCTACATGATGGAGCATCGCATGATCGTCGTTACCCTTCCTGATGGTTCCAAGCGCGAATTCGAATCGGTAGTAACCGTCGCCGATGTCGCCGCCAATATTGGCGCCGGGCTGGCCAAGGCTGCGCTCGCGGGCAAGGTCGATGGCAAGTTGGTGGATACCAGTCATCGCATCGAGTCTGACGTGGCGCTGGAGATCGTTACCGAGAAACATACTGACGCGCTTGAAGTGCTGCGTCATTCGACCGCGCATTTGCTTGCGCAGGCCACCCAGCGTCTGTTCCCGGATACCCAGGTCACCATCGGCCCGGTGATCGAGAATGGCTTTTTCTATGACTTCGCGCGCAAGACACCATTTACGCCGGAAGACCTGGACAAGATCCAGGCCGAAATGGATCGCATCGTAAAGGAGGCGCTGCCGGTCACCCGCTCGCTGATGAGTCGCGACGCCGCGGTGGCGTTCTTCAAGTCGAAAAACGAACACTACAAGGCCGAGATCATCGAGGGCATTCCTGCCAACGAAGACCTTTCTCTCTACGCCCAGGGCGATTTCATCGATCTCTGCCGTGGCCCGCATGTGCCCAATACCGGCAAACTGCGCGCCTACAAACTGATGAAGGTGGCGGGTGCGTATTGGCGTGGCGACAGCAAGAACGAAATGCTGACGCGCGTCTACGGCACTGCGTTCCTCAACGACAAGGACTTGAAGGCTTACCTCACTCAGCTCGAAGAGGCCGAGAAGCGTGATCATCGCAAGCTCGGCAAAGCACTGAATCTTTTTCATATGCAGGAAGAGGCGCCAGGCCTGGTGTTCTGGCATCCCAAGGGCTGGGCAATCTGGCAAGTGATCGAGCAGTACATGCGCAAGGTGTATCGCGCCAGTGGCTACAAGGAAGTGCGCGGTCCGCAGATTCTCGACCGCAGCCTGTGGGAGAAGTCGGGTCACTGGTCCAATTTCAAGGACAACATGTTCACCACTTCATCGGAAAACCGCGATTATGCGATCAAGCCGATGAATTGCCCTGGACACGTGCAGATCTACAACCACGGGTTGCATAGTTATCGCGAGCTGCCACTGCGTTTTGGCGAGTTCGGCTCCTGTCACCGCAACGAGGCATCCGGTGCGCTGCACGGCATCATGCGCGTGCGCGGGTTCACCCAGGACGACGGCCACGTGTTTTGCACCGAGGACCAGATCCAGTCCGAGTGCGCGGACTTCATCAAGTGTCTGCTCCAGGTTTATGGTGATTTTGACTTCACGGCAACGTCTGTAAACAGGAGCTTGGCCCCGAACTGCATGGCGATGCCGGAGGCGACGATCACTGGGATTCCAGAAACAAAAAAACCGGCCTCAGCCAGCTTGGATTGGGACTAAGTGCGGGGTTGCATTGTAACAGCTTCGTGTCCGGTCACTCTGGGGGAAATTCTTACTCGCTCAAATTCCGCAGCGCAACGACAAATCGACTTGTAACCGCGGCGAAGCCGTCGCGAGTCGGGT
>JANMSL010000695.1:0-2496 GCA_031389245.1 Lysobacterales bacterium
CCGCTTTGCTTCATGCACTACTGCCAGACGGAAGCGTTCGATATAGCGTTCGGCGCTGCTGCTTTGGCGCTTGAGGAAACTGGCCAGCGACCAATAGGATTGGCCGCGGCGGCGGCGCCAGCGGTTGGCAATTCGGTTGCCGCTGAGGATCCGGTAGTACAGCCATTCGCCCAGCCATTCGCGGGCGCCGCCATGGCGAACCGCGGCGTCGAATTCGTCGCCATGTGTGATCAGAAACTTGCGCCCATCTGCAGTGCGGTGAATCGCACGTCGGCGGATGGTGATGCCCGGCAGCGCCAAGCCACAAAAGCGGCGCAACGCCCAATCGTGGTTGCCCGGGATATAGGTAACTTGTGTGCCCTGAGCCGCCAGCGCGCGGATGGCGTCGATCACATCGGTCTGCGCTGATGTCCAGGTGACGCGCCGTTCGCTCAGCCAATGCAGATCGAAAACATCTCCGACCAGGTACAGCTGGTCGCAGCGCAACTCCTGCAGGAATTCGGCCAATGCCTCGGCATGGCAGTGACTCGATCCCAGATGCATGTCGGAGATGAATACCGTGCGATGCGAAGACAACAGGCGGGTGTTCACAGGGCCGTTCATGGCGTGGTCTCCGTTGCGGGTGTCAGGATCGGCCTGGTCTTCGGTGCAGGCGACTCCAGGTAGCGTTGGCGCTTCCTCGGGGTAACCCGGTTAAGGTCGACCCAGATCAGTCCATCGATAGAGTTGCTGAATTGTGGATCCACACCAAACGCAATAAATCGCGCACCGCCGGGTTCGCACAGTTCGGTGTATTGCTTGTACAGCGTGGGGATGCGTGCGCCGAGCGTGGCCAGATTGTTGCGCAGCACGGCCAGGCTGGCGTCCGCGTCAAGCGTGCCGAAATCAGGCGCGGCGCGCTCGTAATGAAAAGGATGTTTGGCGCGCGCGAGGGCGTTGTTGTCGCCGAAAAAACGGCTGTAGTAGGCCACCAGCCACTCGCGCGCGGGCAGCGGTAATGCGGCACTGATCGACACCGGACCGAACAGTTGGCGAATGTGCGGCCGTGTGCGCAACCAGGCGCCGATGCCCATCCACAGATAGTCGAGACTGCGACTACCCCAGTACTTTGGTTGCACGAAACTGCGACCGAGTTCCATTGCGCCATCCAATTGCGCCTCCAGTTCCGGCGTGAAGCGGAACAACGAGGCGCAATACAACCCGGCCATGCCATGTCGCGACAAAACTTCGCGACAGTCAGCGATACGATACGCGCCGGCAAGCTCAAGCCGGGTAGTGTCCCAAACCACCAGTTGCTGATAGTGCGCGTCGAACTTGTCGCGATCCAGTCGCTTGCCGCTGCCTTCGCCGACACTTCGGAAAGTGAATTCGCGTAGACGCGCGATCTCGTGCATCAGTGCGCTATCGCTGCCGGGCTGTCCGCACAGAATCAGTTTTCCGTCGCTGGTTTCGCCGATGCACTGCATCGACTCGATGTCTTTCAGCAGATCGCGCAGCTTGCAGGCATGTGCCAACGGCGCGGCATCCGGTGCAAACAAATGGGTACTACGGGCAGCAGCATAGACCGCGTCGCGAATGCGACTGGCAAGCTGCAAGCGGCCGGTTGAAGTTGTCGCTGTATGCACGCCAATCGCTTGTAGGCGAATTGGAATTCGGCGTGAACGTCCCGATGTCGCCTCGCGCGCCAAAAGTGCTGCGCCCAAGGGACGATAAAGCGCGGAGATTCCATAAAAAATGGCCGAGTTGCGTGCTTGCAGGTGCGCAACAACGATAGGCGCCTTGCGTTGCTCGGCCCAGGCGAGGAAACCATGACGCCAGCGGCCATCGCGAATCCCCTGCCAACCCAGCCGGGATACCTCGCCCGCCGGAAATACGATTACTGCTTTGTCCTGTTCGAGCGCCCGTTGCACCGCTTCCAGACTGGCCGCGGTCGGCTTGCCGCCGATGATGCGCACCGGCAGCAGCAGTGAGCGGATACCTTCAATTTGCTCGAGCACATCGTTGGCGACAATCATCACGTCACGGCGCACATCGGAGATGCACTTGAGCAGTGCCAGTGCGTCCAGCCCGCCAAGCGGATGATTGGCAACAATCAGGCAACGCCCGGTCTCGGGAATGCACTCGCGCTCGACGTCGTCAATCAGATAACGACAATCGAGCTGACGCAGAATCGCTTCGACGAAGGCATGACCCTGCAGGTGCGCGTGCTGTGCCGCCAGACGTTCGATGAAGTCAAAGCGATTGAAGCGTGCCAGCTGACGCAACAGGGGCTTGGTGAGTAGTGCTTTGCTCCCGCTGAATACCTGCGGAAAGCGTTGTTCAATTCCAGCCTCGATACGGAGCATGTCGTTTCACCCGAGTGTAGTCTCGGGATACATAAGCTAGGGACTTGCTGGGTCAGCCGTGTTGCAGTCTTGCTGCATTGCTGTGTCAGCAACGAGGGTTCAATTAAGTTGTGGGAGCGGCGTGAGCCGCGATTTCGCCTGAATCGAAAAC
>JANMSL010000409.1:0-6012 GCA_031389245.1 Lysobacterales bacterium
AGTGGAATGAATTCGCGATTGAGGTAGAACGCCGAGCCCAGTGCAAACAGACCAGCCAGGCGCAGAGTGCTGTCAGTGCGAAACAAAAAATTCGAAGGTTCTGCTTGCCATGCCGATAGCGCTACGATCGCACCCAGCAGCAGATTGAACATCCAACGACGATGCAGCAATCCGCATGCTCCAACCAGCGCAACCAATACATACAGGCGCACTTCCACCGGTAGCGTCCACAGCGAACCATTGACCACGCGCGGGTGCGGGTTAGACTCGAACACACCGGGCAGATACCACTCGAGTCTTATGAAGTCGAGATTCTTCAGCACGTAGGCCAACGTGTCCCGATGCAGCAAGTAGTCGACCACGGGCAATTGCGTAACCAATGGGCCGATCAGGTAAGCGCACAGGACAACGCAAACAAAGTAGGCAGGAAGGACGCGCAGTACGCGCGAGCCGACAAAAAACTTCAGGTCGCGACGCCTGACATAACTGCCCACCACCAGATAACCGCTGATGACGAAGAAAATATCAACCGCGATCGATCCGGTGTAGATCCCCGGTCCCCAGCCCGCCTTGCCGATAAAATCGTGCAGGCCGGGATTCTGCGCCAGCGCATAGCTGTGACCGAAAACCACCAGGACAGCTGCAATCAGGCGTAACAGTAAAAAGTTGTCACGACCCTGATTCAGGCAGTCAGCCAGACTCCGACGGACTGAGGTGCGTAACGCCGGTCCGAGCGCGCTCAGAACACGGGCTCAGAAGCGCGGGCGCTTGGGCTTGTCGGATCGAAACCCGGGTTTGAATCCGCCGCGCGGCTTGTCATTGAATCCGGGCTTGCTACGCGGTTGCGGAACCGCGTTCAAGTCCGCCTCGGTCGCGCGCGAAATGCGCAGCCGTTGTCCGCCCACCCAGACGTTTTGCAAGTGCTCCATCAGATCATCGGGCATGCCTTCGGGCAGATCGACCAGGCTGAATTCATCGAAAATCTCGATGCGGCCGATGTGCTTGCTGTCCAGCTCCGCTTCATTGGCGATCGCGCCAACTATATTGCCGGGTTGAACGTTATGGCTGTGTCCGACCTCAATACGAAATCGCTCCATACCGGGCTCATCGCCGCGCGTGCCGCGCTTGCTGCGTTCCGGGCGTGCATCGCCACGGGCAGAAAAGTCGCCCACGGGGATATTGTCGCTGGAGCCCGGCGGGCTGCTATCAACTCGTTCACGGCTGACGCGCGCAACTTCCGGTTCAACTGACTCAGTCACGCGCTCGCGCACCGGTCGTGACTCGCTACGTTCGACACGATCCGGACGGGGAACAAATTCAGGACGCGCTCGCACAGACTCCGTTCGCTCACTCTGGAAACGCGATTCCTGCACGGGGCGATCGCTACGTGATTCATGTGCGGGGCGATCACCACGCGCTTCGGCTCGTCGTTCCCATTCGCCGCGTTCGGGACGCTTCGGCGTCTCGAGCAGCAGGGGCGTGTCGCGTTGCGCAATGCGTGCCAGAGCGGCGGCAATTTCAACCGCGGGCACGTCGTGTTCGGTCTCGTACTGCTCGATCAAATTACGATAAATGCCCAAATCGCCCTTGGCCAGTGCGTCGGTGATCTGTTGCTTGAATTTTCCGATTCGGTGCGTATTGACGTCGTCGATGGTGGGCAACGCCATCGGTTCAATCGGTTGCCGTGTGGCACGCTCGATCGCGCGCAGCATGCCGCGTTCGCGCGGCGTCACAAACAAAATCGCATCGCCGCTGCGTCCGGCGCGACCGGTGCGGCCGATGCGATGCACGTAGGCTTCGGTGTCGTAGGGAATGTCGTAATTGACGACATGACTTACACGGTCAACGTCGAGCCCGCGCGCTGCCACGTCGGTGGCGACCAGGATGTCGAGATGACCGTCCTTGAGGCGCTGGATGGTCTTCTCACGCAATGCCTGGGGGATATCACCGTTGATGGCTGCGGCGGAGAAGCCCCGGGCCTCGAGCTTTGCGGCCAGCTCATCGGTGCTGATCTTGGTACGCGAAAAAATGATCATGCCGTCGAAGGTCTCGGCTTCGAGGATGCGGGTGAGCGCGTCGAGCTTCTGCACACCGCTGACCAGCCAGTAGCGCTGACGCGTATTGACGGCAGTGGTGGTCTTGCCGCGGATGGTGACCTCGGCCGGATCCTTCAGGTAGGTGCCGGCGATGCGACGGATGGGCGCCGGCATCGTTGCCGAGAACAATGCCACTTGGCGACCAGCAGGCGTGCGCTTGATCACGTTCTCGACATCGTCGATGAAACCCATGCGCAACATCTCATCGGCTTCGTCCAACACCAGACATTGCAACTGCGAGATGTCGAGCGTTCCTTTCTCGAGATGATCGATGACGCGTCCGGGGGTGCCGACCACGACATGCACGCCGCGCTTGAGCGCATGCAGCTGCGGGCCGTAACTTTGACCGCCGTAAATTGGCATGACGTGGAAACCGCGAATGTGCGCGGCGTACTTTTGAAAGGCTTCGGCGACCTGAATCGCCAGTTCGCGCGTCGGCGCAAGCACCAGCGCTTGCACAATTGGGCGGCTGACATCGATGCGCGACAAAATCGGCAGTGCGAACGCTGCCGTCTTGCCGGTACCGGTCTGCGCTGTGCCGACCAGGTCACGTCCTGCCAACAGATGCGGAATGGTCGCCGCCTGAATCGGCGACGGCGACTCGTAGCCGACATCACTCAGCGCACGCATCACTGGCTCGCTCAACGCAAGTTGTTGAAAATTGACGGACGTGCCGTCGTCTGGAAAGGGCTCGGACATGAAGGATTCTCTGAAGGCCGTTGCGCGCATGCTGATTGCGTTGCGCGGCACGCGAATGGGTGCACTATTTACCACGAATCGGTTCAAAGCCCCATGCGGGAGGCGGCTATGCCTTTGAACGGTCTTAAATTTCGGCGGCGAACGAACCCATCGCGACGGCAAAAACAAAAACGCCCGCATTGCTACGGGCGCCGACAAGAAACGTGATTGCTTGCGATCAGGCGTTTTCGCGTTTTACCCGCAGTTTCTTGCCGAGCGAGGTGATCTTCTTGATTGCGCACAGACTGCTGTAGCTGTTCATGCGCATCAGAAAGTCACCAGAGGAGCGATCCGCCAGCTGGCCGGACGGCAATCGGTCGCGATCTAGCAGCCGAATATGCGAATTGCGATCCAACCAGCCACTGTCGGTGACGAGCGCATTCGATCTGGGACCATGCTTCAGATTGAAACACGGGCGACCGAACTCGATGAGATATTGATCACGACGTTTGGTGGTCAACACCAGGCTGGTGTCGTTTTCGCTACTCCAACTGTAGATGTCGTTGGTGCGAACGCGAACGTTGGTTGGCTCGGCAAAAACCACCATTGGGGCCTCGTCGGCGACTGCGACGGGTGCGAGAAAAGCCACCATGAGCAGGGTTGTCAACGCTTGGACTTTCATGGAGCACTCCTTCTGCGGCATCAAAACGGACGCATCGAATCAGGTTCGGCGACTGGCGCTCCCAGCCTCGGGGGCGCTTGCCGACAGTCTGCTCCGGCGTTGCTGACTGCAACCTTTACCGATCCAGCGCCACAGCGCCGGGCGTTCAGTAGCGCTGAAACGACCAGCTCTGCATCCGGCCGTGACGATACGGCATCACTCCGTGAAATTGACGTGGATCAGAATCGAAAACCATAGGCAGAAACAGTCTATCGCCTTCCCACATCGGAAGATCCGCCAAGCGCTCGAGGTCGATCCACTCCAGCGTGCCTTCCTCGTTGTGCGTGCGCTCGACTCCGTCAAACGCGGTGATGGTGAACAGAAAACCCAACCAGTCCTCGCCGTTCTTGCCAAAGCCAGGCCAATTGATGGTGCCGCGCAGTTGCAGGCTGGTGCACTCGATGCCGGCTTCCTCGCGAATCTCGCGGCGCATGCAGCCCAGCGCATCTTCGCCTCGCTCCATCTTGCCACCCAGCCCGTTGTATTTGCCGAAATGAGCATCGTCGGGTCGCGCGTTGCGATGCACCAACAACACCCGCCGGCGATCCGACGAGAGGACAAATCCCAAGGTTGCGAGAATAGGTGTGTACGGCATGAGCGGGCGAGCGCGAGACGGTTGGTCTGGACGGGAGCGGCTTCAGTGACGATGCTGGGCGATGTCGTTTCGGCCGACAATCACACTTGAAGCTACTCCCGCGTTGACTACTCAGGCACGTGCGGAGGAAAAGGTGCGGCGCTGCCCCTGCGATTTGCTATGCGACTTGGCATGCCCGCCTGGCTTGTTGCCTTTGCTTTCGACATGACCACGACGCGCATGCTGCGCCGGGCGAGATTTTCCGGGCGCTGGCGGCTTCGTCGCGGTATCCACGCGCAGCGCTTGGCTGGGAGTGAATCCGGGGAAATTCTCGATGTGGATTTCCTGCTTGAGCAGACGTTGAATGTCGCGCAACAAGTGGGCCTCGTCCTGGCAAACCAGCGAGATCGCCTGGCCATCTTCACCGGCACGACCGGTGCGGCCGATTCGATGCACGTAGTCTTCCGCGACCATGGGCAGGTCATAGTTGACGACGACCGGCAATTGCGGAATATCCAATCCGCGGGCCGCGATATCGGTTGCTACCAGGATGGTGATGCGGCCCGATTTGAAATCAGCCAATGCCTTGGTGCGCGCGCCCTGACTCTTGTTGCCGTGAATCGCGGCCGCCTTGAAACCGCTGACCATGAGCACCGTCGTCAGTTTGTCGGCGCCATGTTTGGTGCGCGAAAACACCAGGGTCTGACGCCGACTGTCCTTGGCCAGAACATCGACCAGCAGATCGCGCTTGCGCGCAGCATCGACCGGATGCACCAGGTGCGAAATGTTGGCGGCGATGGTGTTGCGCGGCGTGACCTGCACCTCGCGTGGATCACGCAGGAACTGCGCGGCGAGTTTCTTGATTTCGTCGGAAAATGTTGCCGAGAACATCAGTGTCTGTCGCTGTTGGCGCGGCAGCACCGCAAGAATGCGCTTGAGCGCAGGCATGAACCCCATGTCCAGCATGCGGTCTGCCTCGTCCAACACCAGGCAATTGACGCCGCTCAGGTCAACCGTTCGACGGTCGATATGGTCGATCAGGCGGCCGGGTGTGGCGATCAAGACGTCAAGGCCGCGGCGCACCGCATCTACTTGCGGTTGCATACCTACGCCGCCAAAGATGGTCGTGCTGCGCACGCCCAGGTGTTTGCCGTAGGCGCGCAGACTCTCGTGCACCTGCGCTGCCAATTCGCGCGTCGGGGTAAGTATCAGCACGCGTGGATTGCGTTGCAAAGCGTTGTCACGCTTACCGCCTGGAAAGAGGCGTTCGAGTATCGGCAGGGCGAAGCCACCGGTCTTGCCGGTACCGGTCTGCGCGGCCGCGAGTACGTCATTGCCGGCCAGCACCAGAGGAATCGCGCTTAGCTGAACCGGGGTGGGCGTGTCGTGGCCAAGTTCGGCGAGCGCGCGCAAAATCGCGGGCGAAAGCCCGAGTGAGTTGAAAGACATTGGAAAACTCCGTCTTCTGTTGCCAGAATAATTTGTTGCCCGGAGCGTTCCCTAAAACCGCGCCGCAGGTCTGTGTGGATCGCGCGAGGCGTCCGTGTTTCGCAGAGACCAGTCGGTGTGGAGCCGCCGTCGCAGGCCGAAGGGCCGGGCACGTCGGGAAACCGTCAGGAAGAAAGGAATCAGCGCTTAAAGCCGGCGCACCATAGCGTCAAGCCGACGAGCCGTCCAGTCAGCGCAGGATTCTGTTCATTTGCCAGGGAGCCAACCGTGAGTCCGGCGACTGCGTCCGTCCGATTCCGGCATATTTGAAGGCGTATTGGCGGTGCTGGCGGACTGCAAATCGAAGATCTGAACGTCCATTCACGTAATATTGGCATTTGCGCGCGTTTGCCTATATTATCCGCCCGCTGTGTTGGCAGGGTCACATTGCATCGTGACCTGATCCTGTTGATCTGTCGATCTACTGGTGGTTTAGATCACTACTCCCTGCAACC
>JANMSL010000737.1:0-3558 GCA_031389245.1 Lysobacterales bacterium
TTAGCCTTGAACGCCGGGACCTTGCAATGACAATCGGGACCTACGGCCGCACGGCTAGCATCTACAATCTGCTTTCCCAATGCGAGCGGTTTGGGCTGACCGCCGAAGCGGCGAGGAAGGAAATCGAGAACATCGTAGCGATCGTTCGGGGGTGGCGCGACCATTTCCTGGCCTGTGGCGTGTCGAAAAAGGATATCGATTACATGGCGCAGGCGTTCCTGCCCGAATGCCTTTTCTTCGAAAAGCCGGTGGGAGAGTAGCTGAGCGAATCGATCAGCTCGAGGGAGCGTACCAATGAAGGGCTTAGACGTTGATACAAGTAAGTATCACATCCCGATTTTTCGTGTGAGGCGTTCAGGTCTAGCCAAGCATTCAACGGCGAAGCGCAATAGTGGCGCACGCCGCCAACGAAAACCATAGCTGTGCCACGCAAGCACACGATGCCCACATTTCTCAATGGGTCGGTTTCGCCGGAAGCCTACGAGCGATGGCTCGGACGAAAGGCGGCAGCCCACGTGAAGCGTGACCGAAAGAGGGGCAGTCCGGCTGCGACGCGGGCCCTATACAAAGAGGCGATCCACGCAGCCGTTGTAACGTCTGGCGGTTGCGATGCATATACCGGAGAAGAGCTTGACTGGAAGTTGATCAGCACCTACAAAAATGAAGATTCAAAAGCGGGCAAACACAGCTACAAGTCCGGTTTTGCCTTGCTGCCCACCGTAGACCATGTCAGTGCCGGTGCTACCGAGGCAAGCTTTCGCATTTGTGGCTGGCGCACGAATGATGCTAAAAATGATCTGTCACTCGAAGCATTCGTCGTACTTTGTACAAGGGTTCTCTCGCACGCGGGCTACTCAGTGAAAAGGCATAGGTAACGTCACGCCCTATGAAGCAACGGATACTCTCGGAGATTAGGCGGACTGCCCTGGCGAACGGTGGCAAGCCGCTCGGACATCGAGCCTTCGAAAAGGAAACAGGGATCGGCTACTACGATTGGTACGGCAAGTACTGGAAGAGCTGGGGCGACGCCGTACGCGAAGCTGGTTTGATCGCCAATTCGATGACTCTGCGGGTTGAGGACGAAGTGTTGCTCCGTCGATTCGCGGATCTGACTTCAACGCTTGGCAGGATTCCGTCAACTGGTGACATGGCGCTGTATCGCCAGACCGATCCGACGTTTCCTACTGAGAAGACCTACCGACGATTCCTATCCAAGGATCAGCTTGTCGCCCGAGTGCGCGACTTCTGCCTCGCACATCCCGAGTTGGCCGAAATTGCGGAGATACTCAATGCGCATACCCGCAAGAAACCTGTCGAACAACGAGAAGCGAGTGCAGCAGCACCCAAGACAGGGTTCGTCTACATGATCAAGCACGGTTCACGATCCGAGTACAAGATCGGACGGACAACAAATCCCATTCGCCGAGAAGGTGAGATGCGTCTACAGCTTCCTGATCGAGTTGAGCCCGTCCACTATATTGAGACGGACGATCCATCGGGCATTGAGGCCTATTGGCACACGCGGTTCGCGCCTAAGCGTAAGGAAGGCGAGTGGTTCTCCCTCACGTCTGACGACGTGCGCGCGTTCAAGAAGTGGCGCCGCATTTCGTGAGCCGTGTTGTCTAAAAGGGCCAACGAATTGGCAGATCGTTGTCCTAGGCGTCTCCTGAGCGCGTAGGTCAATCGCGATCCACCCACTTAGGCTTGCGCTCGCGCTTGCCGAAGACCATCTCATGCAGAAGGAAATGCCCGCTGCCGCTCGGCACGGTCGTGGTCTGCAAGATGGGCGAGACCGATGCATGCTTCTCGATCAGGCGCTCCTGACCTGGCGCCTGTGCGAACACGACCCTGTACGCAAAGCGGCAAATCTGGCGGTTCATTGATTTCACGGACTCGCGGTTCGCGAGCTCGCCGAGCCCAAACCCTTCCCGAGCGAATCCCTCCTTCATCGACGAATGGCCGTAGATCATGAGTCGCGGCGTCACTGGAAAAAGCAAGGCGACTGGTCCGCTGGGCGAGAGAACGTAAGGCCGCATCGCCGTTTCCGGAATGGACGGATCGAACCAAGCCACCGGGTTGTCACTCGTCAGGAAGGGGATGTCCGTCACATTGTGCAACGCGCCGATGCCGATCCGGCCGAACACCAAACCCATTGCATTCAGTATCTGCACCATGGCGTGGATGGAGCGATGCGGGTCGATCGACACCTGCACCCGATCGAGGATGTCCTCGAACCCCTTGGGCTTCGGGGGCAGCTTTCCCGCCGAGTCCAAGGTGCGCACACCCGCCATGACCATCTCAGCATCAAATTTCTCGGTGGCATCTCGGCTCGCGGGCACGCGCGCGCGCTGGAGCCCGACGAAGGCAAAGATATCTTCGAGCGCGTCGTTCACATCCTCTCGGCGCTTCAGCCGCTCGACAATCGGCGGCCACTTCCCTTCGGTTTCCGAGAAGAGGTCTTCCAGGGTGTTGTTGTCCTGACCGCCTTCGGGTAATGGCTGGGAGTAGTAATACTTGTGGAAACCGGTGCTGTCTGGCGCCTGAAGGTAGACCTTGCCCGGTTCGTCCTTTGGGTACGCGCGGACCATGCCGTCGTCGCCGCAGAAAAATTTGAGGTAAGCCTTCGGGATGTAGTGATGGCGCTTCTTTTCCATATCAGAATCGTCGTAGCACAACTTTCAACAGCGTTCAATAGTAAATCACCCCCTCGTTTTCCTACTGCCCCGCGCCACGGTTGCGCCTACGCTATGCGCGTGGGACTACGCAAAAACGTGACGATCGGTCTTTCACTGGAGGAACATCTGCGCGTCCAGGGCGCGGCGGCGGTCGCCGGGGTGCCGGTGATGACCTACCTCAAATGTCTCTTGCGAGGAGGGGTGGCGGGGGACGGCATGGGCCGACACATGACAGCGGTTCTCGATCGCCTGGACGCCATCAGCGTGGCGGTTGCGAGGCTTTCGAGCACACCTGAAGCCCGGCCCGCGATGCCGGCGCAGGGGCGCCTGGTTGCGCAACGCGACGTGATCGCCACGCGACTGCAGGAGCGCGGGGTGCCGTCCAGCACGATCCGGCAGGTCAACGCAGTGCTCGACGACCTGGAGGCAGGTCGATGACGCGACGACCCGCCTGCTTGCAAGGTGCAAGCAGCAGATCCCTTGACCCTCATGGAGTTGCGCGAGATCTGCACGAGCTGTGTAAGCAGGCTGCTTGCAGCAAATTCGAATTCTGGCGCGGACTTACGCGCACTCTGTGGGGTGCGTATGGTGTTGTGGGGTTTTCGGGCGTTAAAGACGCCCGAAAGAGCGTTTTCATTGCCGACGCTTCAGCGTCGGCGGGCTTTTGGAGGTCATTTCAAGCGGAGGCGTCCAATAGGAAGGCAGATGGAAGGCAGATGGGAGGCATTTGGGAGGCATTTCGATAGAAGACCGGAAGCATTCAGTTAACAAAGGGACAGCGCATGGTGCACCCAATGGACAAACACTGGACAAAGACTGGACTTTCGCCCGGCCTACTGACGCGAGATGCCGATGCTTAACAGCCCGGAACCTGAAGTGCTGA
>JANMSL010000749.1:0-3786 GCA_031389245.1 Lysobacterales bacterium
GCTTGGTGCGCTCAATGACACGGCGGTCGAGCTCGGCGCCCATCACCTTCAGCGCATCCTGAATACGCTTGCGCGCGACCACAACGGAAACGTGGTGAGCAGCGAAGCGCAGCAACAGCGGATCCTCGGTGCGCATCGCCAACGGCTGGCGAATCCCACAGACAGCAAGCATGGCGCTGATGCCTGACTCATCCTTCACCGCCACAACGTAGGCATTTTGCGGCAACCCACCGGGCGGCATCTCTCGCCCCGGCGCACTCAACATCGCGGCCAAATCATTTTGCTGCAACAACAGCACGCTGCTGGTACGGGCGAGCCGATCTGCCAGCGGCTTCATCAACGCGCGCGTGATCCGCTGTGCGGACAATGCGTGATCGCCGCCGCTATGCGCAAAGGTCAAATCGTCGCGCGTGCTGTTCAATTGCGCCACGACCCAGCCATCGCTCTGCATGCCGGAAGTGAATCGTCGATTCAGATAATCGTACAAATCCAGCGCATGCGACGAAGTTGCGACCAGTTCAGCCATCGTCATCCATGCATGCAACGTGTGCTGCGCCTGCTCCGGTGTCAGCCGTGGCCACTCATCGATACGTTGCAGTTCCGGATGTGCACTCATCGCGTCAGTCTATCAGTGGTATTGGCGGTCAGTGGAGCCCCGGCCACAGACTCAAAGCGTCCAACCCGCTAGGGCGATGGACTGCGTCGCGGACGCTGCTCGCGACGCAGCGCATCCTCATCCATCGGTGGACTGGCAAGCCCGGCGGCGGCCAGCGCACGTTGCATCGGTTCCAGCGCATGTTCGTAGCGTCGCCAACGGCCCATAAAACGCCCATGCAACGCTTCGACCGGCAGCAGCGACGCCAAACCCAGCGGTTTGCTGTGTCGCGTTCTGTCGGAATATTCGTCTTGCCACTGCAGACTGCAAAAACGAAACATCGCCCGGCCGACCGTAACTGGTGCAGTTACCAAATGCTCATAGCGCACGCTTAACAATCGGTCCGGCAACGCTGCGTCCAGCTGGCGCATCCAGTCCTCGTAGGCTATGTAGTGTTGCGCCATTTCCTCCTGGTCGAACGAGAACGGATTCACGCCTGCGCACATCTGTCGATAAAGCGAAAAACAGTTGTCCATGGGCTCGCGCACCACGTGCAGCAAGCGCGCCTCGGGCAGCGCACGTGCTATGGCAGCGGCATAGATATAGTTGGCGGGCAGACTCTCGGTCACCATACCGGCTTCGCCATTGCGCTCACGCAGCCGATCGCGATAGAGCTCGGCAACAGCGGCAAAATCGATTTCATCAAAGCGCGCGGCGATCGTCTCGTCGAGAAAGCTCTCGCTCTCGATGCCCAACACACGCTGCAGACAAGTGGCGAAATCCCGATTGTCGCCGGCATGCCGCACCTCGGCATTCTGTCCCAGCATGGCCTCGACCAGGCGCGCGCCGGAACGCGGCATGCCGACGATAAAAATCGGGATCGGTGCCGTGCCCACACCGGCCGCAGCATGCACGCGGTCGGTCTCTGGCGCCCAGCGCAGCAACAACTGTTTCATGCGGACGAAGATTCGGGCATTTCGATCGGCAGCAAAATCGATCAACTTGCGTTGACTGGCGGCGCCACGTTGCAGGGCGGCAATGGCCAAATCATCGTGTCCAAGTTGCTCGTGCTCCAGATAGCGCGCATAGTCGATCCAACAGCGTTTGGCGCTGTGTTCGGGCAAGCGTTCCGCCAGTGCCTCCAGTCGATCCAGGTGATGGCACTGCGCATGCCAGCCGCCAAGCTGCGCCAGGCCCCAATGCGCCCGACCGCTCTCGGGCTGTACTGCGAGCACCGATTCGAAGGCCTGTGCTGCGTCGTCGCGGCGGTTGAGCGTGCAGAGCAAATTGCCCTGCGCCAGCAGCAGGCTCGGCCGGTTCGGCACCTCTTGCAGCGCACTCTCGATCAGAATCAAGGCCTGATCGAGCTCACCGCCCAACTGCAAAACTTGCGCCACTGCCTCGATGATTTGCACCTTTTCGGGGCTGAGTGCCGCCGCGCGCATCGCTGATGCCACCGCGAGATGGATATCGTGCCGCGCCATTTGGCTGCGAGCGAGTAGCGCAAAAAACTCGGGCCGCTCAGGATCCAATGCGATCGCCTGCTGGACATGAAGGATCGCGGCCAAGTGCGCGCCAGCAAGCTGGTCAACCATCGCACGCCAATACCAGGACGCCGGCAAGGCTTGGAAGCGCAGCGATGCCGCCTCAGCCGCTGCCGCTGCCGCGGCAAGATTGCCCTCACTCAAGTATTCCCGAATCCGCTTGAGATCGCGACGCGCGCGTTCAACTTCGATACCGGTGGAAGCAGACTCTTGCATCGATGTCCCGTCAAATCGGCCGTATGGACTGCGGCAGTGGCCCACAGCATAGCCGCGAGCGGCAGCCAAACAGCGAATCCAGCGCTCAGGTCCACGCGTCGAAGGCCAATCTGAAATGGCTTTGCAGGCCCATCGGGCGCCCTTCTCGGCTCTCGCAACGGGGCAATGCACGATTGTGTAAAACCATGTCAAAGCGCTTAGCAGCCGTCGGTGTCCTACCTGCGACCCTTTCGACTCCGGTCACCGCGCTACTTCGATCGCGAGCTTTTGGCGGTTACTCGAATCTGATGCAGTCTGGGTCCGTGCGGCGGACGGTCATGGCGAAGTCGCGGAGCCGGCAGAGCTCCAGCGACTGACTTCCTCGCCGATCTGGTGTTCTCATCGGACGCAAGCGGCTCCAACGTCGACAGACGGTGCGCCCAAAATCACAACAATCGGCAACCATCGCAGCCACAACTCGACAATCAACCATCAGCAAGTTCTGTCGCGTCCGGGACTAAATTATCATGCCGTGGTTGAAAATCGTCCGACGCTGTATTCAACGGCCGATTTTCGCGCTCGTTTTGAGCAGCCGGCGCGACGCAACCTTGGTCGAGCTCTTCAGTCACTGTTGCCGCATCCCTAGCGCCGCGCGCCGGTCGTAGCAGCGACGATTCGGGTCAACCCGATCCGCCGATTCTCGACCCGCTCGGACGGTCGTCAGCGTTCCGTCCTCGCTTGTTGAAGGTGCGTTCGCATTGCTCACATCTGACGAAACAGATGCAGATAGCTTCGGCTCACCGGCAGCACCTCGTGGCGGCCTTTCAGGTGGATGTCGGCGGTCTCGTTGCTGCCGCGCGTGACATGGCTGACGGCGCGAAGGTTGACCACGACCGAACGGTGTACCTGAACGAAATGCGCGGCGTCGAGTTGTGCCAGAAGTTCTTTCAGCGGTGTGCGGATCAGCGCTTCGCCGGGCTTGCCAGCGTCGCCGCGCCAGGCAATCAGTGTATATTTTTCGTCGGAACGCAGATAGTCGATCTCGTCGACCGAGATCAGGCGCAGCGCCTGTCCGACCGATGCGCGGATCCAGCGTAGCGATACCGGTTCGTTCTTCTTCCGCAAACGTGTTGCCAGTTGCTCCAACAGTGCCTCGCTGTCGGCAAACGGTTGCGCAACGCGTAACCGATCCTGCAAACGCGCCACGGTATCGGCAAGACGCTCCGGCTCCACTGGCTTTACCAGATAATCGAGCGCGCCGTGCTGAAAAGCCTGCACTGCGTATTGGTCATACGCGGTAACGAAGATGAGGTGGGCACGGCGACCGATGAAGCGCGCCGCCTCCACGCCCGATAATCCAGGCATGTGCACATCGAGAAAGCAGACGTCGGGCAGCAGCGCCTCGAACAGCTCAACTGCCTCGCGCCCATTGCGCGCCTGCGCCACCACGTT
>JANMSL010000773.1:0-7431 GCA_031389245.1 Lysobacterales bacterium
GCCGTCGAAGCCGCCAGCGCCGCCCATGTCCAGCCCCGCTGAACCGCTCTGTCCGGGTGGGTTCACGCCCGCTCTGATGGTCAAGTTGGACACGCTCAGACCGCCGCTGCCGCTAAACGCAAACAGGTCCAGTACTCTGCGCTGATTCGATCCGCTGAGCACCGTCAAAGCCGGGTTCTTGCTCTGGGTCGCACAGTTTGGTGGACTTGACAAGTAGCCGCCTGCAATCGTCAGTGCGAAGTTTTGGCTGGTGGTGTAGCCAAACGCCAGATTGCCAGTACCGGTATAGGTCCCGGCTTTGATCCTGATCGTGTCGTTGGCGCTGTTGTCTGCAGCGGTCTCCAGCGCCTGATCCAATTCGGCGCTGGTGCCGACGCAGAATGTTGCCGCCTGCGCGCTGTTGCTGATCAGCAATAATCCGATCACTAAAATTCCATTCTGAATCGCCTTCATCTCTCGTCTCCTGAAATCGTGAGCATCGCGCTTTTGAAAGTGCGCACCTGGGTGCGAGCAGATGTTGCGGAGGGTTTATCGCGCTCAGGCGTGCTCCCACAAAAGATTGCACCCAAGTACGCGCCTATGGCTCAAATCCATTCTTGAACAACACCAGCGAAATCCCCGCCACGAACTCGTCTTGAATCAACAGACCGTTGACACCACCGGTGCCGGTGGTGAAGCTGGTGACCACGCTGCCGTCATCGATGCGCGCGCGCACCACGCGGCCACTGATCACGCCACCGGACCAGAACGTTTCGCCATCGGGGTCGAGGTGAATGGCGTAAAGCCCATTCACATCGGTTTCGCCCAGACTCTCGCGGGTGTATTCGCGGATAAAAACGCCGTTCTGGTCGTAGCGATAAATGCGGTTTCGGCAGGCGACCATCAGCTCCGCGTTGGGCAATTGCCTCAGCGCATAACAAGGCGCTTCCAACCCTGTGGCAAAGTACGGCATCGCTTGTTCGGTGCAGACGTCAAAGCGACGCACGTCGGAGTCTTCCGAGGTGTAGTAGAGCGTGCATTGGTTGGCGTCGAGTTCGATCCAGTCGGTACCGCGTTCGCCCACTGGTACCTGCAACGTTCTGAGCAGGCGACCGTCGCCAGCGACATAACGCAATGATCCAACCGCTACGGCTGGGGAAACCGCTTCGCCGATCCAGGCATTGCCCGCCTGGTCAAATGCGCACGACTCGTCGCCGCCAACGAAGCCGCCGACATCGTCATCGAGTACGGTGCCGGACTGCGACATTCGAATCGGGCCTTGAGAGTCGTTGAAGCGCGTACTCAGTACATCCCCATCGGGCGCGCGACAGAATCCGGTGGCAACAAATCCGAACGCGTTCTGCATCAACGTGGCCCATCCATCCACCGCCACACCCGCAGTGGTGTAGCGACGCACAAAGCTGATCTGACCGGTGGGTGTGCTCAGGTTGGCGCTCTTGCCAATCAATAGATAGCGCGTGCCGGGCGGGCCATCGTCGTTGATGATCAAGCCTTCGACACTGGCGGTGAACTTTCGATTGTTGCCGAAGCTGGCGTTTTTCAGCGTGGGTTCGAACGGGTTGTCGGCAGTGACCAAGGAGAACCCTTCGTCGGCTTCGACGGCGGTGTCGCCCCTGATCGTCACCGGGATTTGGTGCAGCACCATGCCCGGTGTAAAGGTGACCGTGCCCGAAGTGTTCGAATAATCCGCCGGGTTCCCGCCCGCCGCGAGCGTGACGGCGGTGCCGGCGAATGTGTTGTAGACAAAGCTGACGATTTCGCTGCTGGGCGCCGACAAGGTGGCCGCGATATTCATTACCTGGGTGCCGCTGTTACCTTCGCTCACCGAGGTGTCGGTCAATGTCAGCGTCGGCACGACACGCAGATCGGTCACCGTCGGCGCCACACGCAGCGCCAGACTGAGCGGATAGTCGCTCAACAGGCGGCCATGCACAGGCGTGTTGGCATTCAGCACACTGGCATGCGTAGCGATCGGAATCGTGGTGTCGATGCCCGGCGCGTAACCGTCATTGATGCGCACGCGCGGCGAAACACGATTCCACTGCACCGATCCGCTAATGGTCATCCGGTCGTGCTGCGCCAACGCCGGCCCGCTCACGTCGAGTATCAACTCCGCCCCGGAGAAACTTACGTCACCAACAAAATTCAGCACGCCGATCGGGTCACCGTTGGGCGCTTGCGGATCGAGCACACCAGGGGATGCACCGCCGGACACGGTGACCGCTCCGATGATGGTGCCGCTGCCGCTCAACACTTTTCCCGAAGAAAGACCGATGGTATGGCTGCCGGTATTGAGCACGCCATCGACGAGGCGCAGCGATCCACTGAAGCCGCCCTGAAATCCGGGGCTGGGCGTGAAAAAACTGAAGGTACCCGAACGCAGTTCGAGCATTCCGGTGGAGGAGAACTGCCCACCATTGGCACCACTGCGTTCTACTGCGACCAAGCCCGGACCCTGCTGAATCCAGCTGCCTTGATTGTAGATCGCCCCGGAAGTCGAGTAGCCGAACACATAGGCGCCGAGAACGGTGGTGGTGCCGGTGGGCGCGTTGGTGTAATTGCCATTCACATCCAAATTCAGCCGCACACCAGCACCGCCATTGAACGTGGCGTTGCCCGCATTGGTGATGATCGCGCGGCGAAGCAGATTGGTGCCGGTGAAGCTGAGTGTCGAGCCCTCGGGCAACTGCAGCGAGAGATACGCCGGGCTCGGCCCGCCGGGTGGCGGCAACGCCCCATTTAACGTGGCACCCGAAAGCACTGCGCTGCCGGTGATGGTCAGTTGCCGGACATCGGTTTGCGCCTCGACCAAACCCAGTTCCGACCCCGGCGCCATGTCGAGCTCGGCAATCGTGATGAACTGGGGAACGATCGTTGCCTTGCCGGTAGCCGACGGAAATACCACGCGATCGGCAGGCCCTGGTGTTCCGGCGGGCGCGCCATTACCAGCGGCGCATCCGCTCCAGTTGCCGGGCACGTGCCAATCCGCTGCGATCGCGGACTGCCAGGTGCAGGTGACAGCGGATGATGCTGTTGAGCACACTATCAGCGCCAACGCTGTGACCAATTTCAGGTTTCGTTTGATTGGATGTGTCACCGACTGGAGTCCTTCTGATGTCAGTTTGCAGCGGTCAGCAAGATTTCCCGAACGCGGTACCCGCGCGTAGCGCGGCCACAAGTTCGAACTGACAGGAGTTGAAGGGTGATGGGATGCCACAGGAGCAAGCGTTCGCCGTTTCATTACCCTGACAATGCCAAGCGAAGGAGAAACCGAACGCTCTGCCTAAACAATTTTCCAGGTTCATCGTTGTCTCCAGCGATTTCATGCACAATCGACATTGGGTCCCGACCCATCCCTTACATCGGAGCCATTCGTCACTTGGGCACAGCGACACCAATGCACACCACCGCATGGTTGCTCGATCGCATTCGAGAGGGCGACACCGACGCGCGCAAAACCCTGATTGAACGGGTGCAGCCCTTGTTGCAGCGTTTCGCCCATGGCCGTGTGCCGCGGCAGCTGCGTCCTCAAGAAGACACCGCTGATCTTGTTCAGATCACCTGGCTGAAAGTGCTGGACCGGCTCGAGCTGATCGATTCACGCGAGCCCGGCGCGTTTTTCGCCTATTTGCGTGCAGTGCTGATCAACGCGCTGCGCGAATCCCTGCGCCGGCATCGTCGCTCGCCCCAGGCCGCCAATGACGGTGTCAATGACAGCGGCGACGAAGTATTGGCGTCGTTGCCCGCGGTCAACGTCGAACCGGAAGATTGGTTGGCCTGGGAGCAATCGTTGGCCGTGCTCTCGCCAGCGCATCGCGGCTTGATTCTGATGCGTTTCGAGTTTGGTATGAGTTTCGCCGAGATCGGCGAGGAGCTGGGCGAGTCTGCCGATGGTGTACGCATGAAGCTCAACCGCACGATCGCGCGCATGGCGCAGCCATCATGAGCACCCCAACTACCGAAGAGGAAATCCAAGCCCTCGCCGAGCGCATCGCCGGTGGCGAACAGATTGATTTCAGCGCGCTGCCAGACGCTCTGCGTCAAGCCCCGGCATTGCAACAGTTATTGAAAATTGCGCGCGTCGCGCAGGCGCTGGACAGTAATCAGGGCATACCCACGCAGGATTCGTCGGCGGGGATGCAAATCGGACCTTGGCGCTTGCTGCGCATGTTGGGCGCCGGCGGAATGGGCGAGGTGTGGCTGGGAGAACGCAGCGATGGCGTGGTTGAGCATCGGGTCGCGGTCAAGCGCGTGCGACTGCAAAGTCAGCGTTTCCGCGATCGCTTGCTCAGCGAGCGGCGCATTCTGGCGCGCCTGGAGCATCCCAATATCGCACGCTTTATCGACGCCGGCGTCGATGCCAGCGGCTCGCCCTGGTTGGCGATGGAGTACATCGAAGGCAGCCCGATCACCGACTGGTGCACCGAACGCGCGCTACCGGTGCGCGAGCGCATACGACTCTTTCAACAGGTCTGCGCCGCCGTCGAGCACGCCCACCGGCATCTTGTTGTACATCGTGATTTGAAGCCGAGCAATGTGCTGGTCAGTGTCGACGGCGAATCCAAGCTGCTCGATTTCGGGATCGCTAAACTACTCGACGGCAGCGATGGCGAAAACACAGTGGGTGCGCTCACCCCAAGCTACGCAGCGCCGGAACAGTTGCGCGGCGAGGAAGTGTCCACCGCTACCGACGTCTACGTGCTGGGACTGCTGCTCTATCGCATACTGGCCGGTACCTTACCGGAAACCCGTGCCAGCGAAAATGCGGCCAGCGTATTGGCGCGCATTCAAGATGAGGAAACACAGCGGCCGAGCCTGAGCGCTCGCAGCGATGCGATCGCCCTTCCTTATCCGGCCAGTGTGCTGGAAGGCGATCTCGATGCCATCGTTGCACAGGCAATTCGCGCTCAACCCGAGGCGCGATATGGCTCGGTGGCTGAGCTCTCCGCCGACCTCGCGCGCTATCTCGACGCCCGCCCGGTACACGCGCGCAGGCCGTCGCCCTGGTACCTGTTCTCGCGCTACGCACGACGCAACCGTGTTGCCTTGGTACTCGCCGCCTGCGTCGTGCTCGCGTTGGTCGTGGGCAGTGTTGTCTCTCTGCAACAGGCACGCCGCGCCGAGACCGAAGCGCAGACCGCAAGACGCGAATTGGCACGCGCCGAACGCGTTTCTGATTTTCTGGCCTCACTCTATCGCGAGCAAGATCCCTTGCAACGCGAAACCTTGACCACGCGCCCGCCCGAGATTCTTATTGCAGAAGCGGTCGCGCGCGTGCAAATCGAATTGGAAGACGACCCACTGAGTCAGGCGAAACTTTTGCAAGTGCTGGGCGAAGCACAGCTCAACCTGTCCAAGCTCGATGCCGCCCGCAAGACCTTGGACCTCGCCGCACAGAATGCCACCGCTAGTGGCGCCGGGTTGTTGAACGCAGCGATTGACGCGCAATTGGGCGTGCTGGCGCGGCGCGAACTACGCAATGAAGATGCCGAAAAACTGTTTGACCAGGCACTGCGGCAAGCCGCCCAATCGGCCGGTGTTGACAGCGTTGAAGTCGGCCGCATCAATGCGCTGGCAGCGCCCGCACTGATCGCCGTTTCGCGGTTCAATGACGCCAAAGCATCAGCCCAAAACGCATATCGTGCGCTGAACAGACACCTCGGCGATCGGCACCCGGAAACCATCAATGCCCTGGTGTCGTTGGGCTCGGTTCAAGAGCAACTCCGTGACGACGCACAGGCCCTGGTCAGTTTGCGCGCCGCCATCCAGTTGATCGAGCAACGCTTCGGCCAAGGCGATGCGCGCCTGATCCGACCGCTGCTCGTGCTCGGCGAAGTATTGCGTCGGCAACGTGATTTCGCTGCCGGCCGCAGTGTATTTGACCGCGGCGCGGATATCGCGCGTCGGCAATTTGGCGAGCGCAACGTGCAGCTTGCCGATATTCTGATCACGCGCTCCAGGATGGAAAGCGAAGCCGAGGATCCGGCTGCCGCGATCGCATCGCTGGATGCAGCCGAGCGTGCATTGCCAGAGACCGAAATCAATTCACACGCCCAGCTGCTCGCCAGTCGCGGCAAGATCTGGATCGAACTCGGAGACGGTGTCCGCGCCGAGCCAGACCTGCGTGCAGAACTACGCGTACGCCGCGAGACGGGGGGGCTGCGCACGGGAATTGCCTGGTACTCGCAGGCACAACTGGGCTGGGCGCTGGCACTACAGGGGCGATTCGACGAGGCCCATGCTCTGCAACGCGAGGCGGCCGAGCAGTTGCGTTCCTTGCTTGGGGCGGACGCATATCAAAACGCCTTGATTGCCGTGCGTCGGGCAGTTGCATTTGACCTGCAGGGCGACTGGCGCAACGCGGTGCTCCAATTTCGCGAAGCGATTCGTATCGAAGAAAAAACCTATGGCCGTGAGCACTTTTTGCATTTTTCGTGGAGCCTCGCGATGGCGCAAACCCTGGCCAAGGCGAGCGAGGGCCGCGACGAAGCAGTCACCATCGTTGAGGCGCTGATCCAGCTCTGGGGCGAAAAACCGGAAATCGCTCAAAGCTACGTCGAACTGATGTTGCTCAGGTGCGAACTTCATGCCCACAACGACGAAACTGCTGCCGCTCGAGCGCTGGCTGCGCGCACCCTGGCACGCCCCGAACTTGTCGCCAGTGCGGAGCAAAGCGCAGCGCTGAAACGATTCGTCAGCGAGCGCTGATTGCTTTCAACGGGAAGTGATCAATTGCGTGCCCTGAGTGTCGAAAGATTTCGTCAAGGTTCTGGCGCTCGCGTCGCTGCAGCAGATGTTACCGGGCGCCCAGTGGTCGCAGGCCTTGTCCGGCTCAGCCGGCCAGGCGTAAGGCACTCAGTCTTCGAAACCATCAGCGAACACGACTCCGGCGCAGGCCGCCACCTGCGCGGCGTCAATCACGACATTGAACTCGGCGCCGATGGACATCGCTGTATCGTTGGCATTGACGATGGCCCAGCGTTGCGCGCCCGCTGCGTATAAGACAACGAAAGCGGTATCGCCGTGCAATCCCGTACGCGGCGTCAGGTTGATCTGGGCGCAGGGCGTCGCGTTGAGCAAGGGGTGATCCAGGTAGGTAACCGCACCGACTGAGTTCAGATTGTTGGCTGTGTGCACGTAGGCATTCGGACTGGGGTCCTGGGAATAAATGTTGAAGGAAGCACCAAGGCTGATGTCACCGAAGTCGTTATTCAATATGAACCATGACGGTGCCAAATAGCCCACCGATGTGTTGTGGTTGTTGTAAACGCCGGGCACGTCCTCAGGGTTCCAGTTCGAAGTGGCCAACAGGATCTTGTTGGATACATTGTTGAGGTCGCTGTGATCGATAGTGGTGAAGTGCCCCGACAGGTTTCCGGCGGTCGCGGTATGGAGAAAGGTGCCATCCGTTTCTTTCGGCACGAACAGGTT
>JANMSL010000791.1:0-10453 GCA_031389245.1 Lysobacterales bacterium
CGCCGGTACCGTTGATATCCGCACGCGTCAGCCACTGTAGTTCTAGGACACGCTGTCTGCCGAGGCATCGGTGGGCATGGTCTATTCCGATCTTCCGGACGAAATTGACCCGCAGTTCAGTGGACTGGTCAACTGGAAAAACGACGCAGACACCTTTGGCGTGCTGTTCCAGGTGTTCTCCGAAAAACGCAGCCTGCGTCGCGACGGCCAGGAAATGCTCGGCTATAGCCAGATCGCACCCGGCAGTGCCATTGCCTTGTCCAATCCAGATCTGTCCGGCGTCTATTATCCGAATGCAATTGGTTCCGCACTGTTTGAACAGGTGCGTGAGCGAAAGGGCGGCTTGATCAATATCGAGGGTCGTCCAACCGATAACCTGACAATCGGACTGAGTGCCTTCTCGTCGCATATGGAAGCGACCAACTACAACCGGAATTTCATTGTATGGCCCAGTCGCATCCTGGGCGGCGGCGCCGGTCAAGCACCGGATGCGGGCTACGTGGTGCGCAACAACACGCTGGTGCAGGCCAACTTCACCAACGTCGCCGGTCGTCAATACGCGATCGACGATCAGATCTTTCGACCCGGCGCAAACTCTGAATCAGAGTTCATTGACCTCGATATCGAATTCCTCGCCACCGACCAGCTGACGCTGACCGGCAAGATCGGCACCTCAACCGGACGCGGCGAAACGCCCGAGCAGGCAGTATTTGAAGGGGATATCTTCAATACCGGCGCAGCCTATCGCCTCAACGGTTTGCACTCGCCGGCAGACGCCTCGCTGCCGCTCGGCAATCCTGCGGTGTTTACCGGCACGACGCTGGACTGGATCTTCGGCGCCAGCCCGGCGACCACCGATGATGAAGAGCGCTGGGGACAGATCGACGGTGAGTTCCGGTTGGAGAACGACACTTTCACCGATATCAAATTCGGTGTCCGTGCCGCCAAGCATGAGCGCGATTCGACGTTCGTTGCACAAGGTCCGCTGTGGTCGGCAGATCCATTCAATGTCGCGAATTTGCCGCAATGGAATGGCGAGACCTATCCGGGCGATTTCGGCAACGGCCTCGGTGGTGGCATCTTCCCGCGCGACGTCTGGCAGATCTCGCCAGACATACTGCGCGCCTGGGGCAACACTTACTCCAACCGTGACCCAATTACGCGCCGCTATTTTCCGGCCGAGTTCGCGATGGAAGAGAACAACCGCGCGGCTTACATCATGACCGACCTCAATGGTGACAACTGGAGCGGCAACATCGGTGTCCGCGTTGTGCAGACCGAAGAACGTGTACTGCAGAATGTGCCGATCCCGGGCAGCGTGTGTCCGGCACTTGAGCCCTGTGCTGCAGTGCCCAACGCGATTACCACTTCGGCATTTGGCAGCTTCTATCAACGCCTGGTCGCCAACGACTACACCGATGTGTTGCCCAGTGCCAACTTCCGTTTCCAGTTGAGTGATGATCTGGTCGGACGCCTGGCAGCGGCAAAAACCATGGCCCGGCCGGACTTCAGCTCGATCGGCGGCGCGGTTGATTTGAACGACACGTTGCTTACCGGCAGCGGTGGCAACCCCAACCTCAAGCCGATCCGCTCGACAAATTTTGATGCGGCGCTGGAGTGGTATTACGGACCCGAGTCTTTGCTCTCTGCTGGTCTGTTCTATCTGGACTTGACCAGCTATGTCAGCTATGGCGTGTCCAATGCCACCTATCGCAACATCCGCACCGGCCAGGACGAAGTCTACGCCATCACCTCACCGGTCAATGGCGAAGGTCGGATCAAGGGACTGGAACTGGCATGGCAGCAACCTCTGGGCGCTGGTTTCGGATTGATGGCCAACTACACCTACGCCGACGCCGAAGCGCGCAAAGAAGTGGCCACCGACACTGGCGAACTGGTGGGTGCGTCACGTGACACGTACAACCTTTCCGGCTACTTCGAGAACGAATGGTTGAACGCGCGCGTCGCCTACACTTACCGCTCCGAGTTCTTCAATGGCCTGGATCGCAGTACGGCGCAACACCAGGACGAAGTCGGCACACTCGCTGCCTCGCTCGGGTTCCGGCTCACCGACAAGCTGTCGTTGTCACTCGACGGTCTCAACCTGAATCGCCCGGTGTTGAAATACTACGCCAACAACCCGGATCAGCCGACAGCGTTTTACGACAACGGACGTCAGTTCTACGTGTCGCTACGTATGAAGATGTAATGCCCGGGTGCACACTCCGGAGCCTGGATGGTCCAGGCTCCGGAACTGCACCACGGTACGCCATGCGCAGGCTGCGCCAGCCGTGTACATTTGCCAAATGGGGCGCTGCGCAGTTGCCGTGTGCCGGCAACTGAAGCGCGTTCGACTTTTCATTTTGCTTGTGACAAACGCTGCCCCGCGGGCGTGGACTGGGGCGCGCGTTGCGGTGTGCACCGCAGGCATGAGCTATCGCTGCATGGAGCCTGATCGAATGCGAAGTGTCGCGTCGTCGCGAATCTTGCTGGCGCTGTTCGCCGGCGTCCTGATGCTGGCGGGCTTGTCGCCGGTGTACGCGGCCCCGGCGCCGTTGCTGATTCCGGCGCCGGCTTCACTGAAAATCGGCCGCGGTGAATTTCTGCTCGACGCCGGAGTCGTTATCCAGGTGCGCGCCGCGGACACTCAGATGCGAAGCGCGGGCGAGTATCTCAGTGACCTGATCTGGCACACCTATGCTCTGCGTCTGCCGGTACGCACCGGTCGTGGATCGGGGGCAGCCATCGAGTTGCGTCGCAGCGCGCGCACTGGCAAACCTGAGTCCTATCGCGTCGACGCCAATTCCAGACGTGTGCGCATTACCGCACACAGCCACGAAGGCCTGCTGCATGGCACGCGCACGCTGTGGCAACTGATCGCCCGCGGCACGGGTCAAGGCACGCTCGCAATCCCCGCAGTACGTATCGACGATGCACCGCGATTCATCTGGCGCGGCATCATGCTGGACTCGGCGCGACACTATCAATCGCCGCAATTCATCCGCAACTACATCGACTGGATGGCGTTGCACAAACTCAACGTGCTGCACTGGCACCTGACCGACGACCAGGCCTGGCGTCTGCAGATCCAGAAATATCCAAAGCTCACCGATGTCGGCGCGTGGCGCGTACCGGCCGGTCGCGCCGCAGCTGCCGATATCGATCCCGCCACCGGCATGTCGCGTCGATATGGCGGCTTTTACACGCAGCAGCAGGTACGCGAGATCGTTGCGCACGCCAAGGCGCGTGGTGTGCGCATCGTGCCCGAAATCGAGATGCCCGGACACGCGACGGCGGCGTTGGTTGCCTATCCACAGTTGGCCGCCAGCGCCAAACCGGCGACTGCGGTGCCGGCGGACTGGGGCGTCTACGCACATGTCTACAGTGTTGAGGAGCCCACCTTTGAATTCCTCGAAGACGTGCTGGACGAAGTAATGGAAATGTTTCCCGGCGAGTGGATCCACGTTGGTGGAGACGAAGTCGAAAAGACACAATGGGCACAGTCGCCGCAGGCCCAGGCGCGCATGCGCGAACTCGGCATCACCGAACCCGCCGGCCTGCAGGGTTACTTTACGCAACGCATCGGCCGTTACCTGCAAGCGCATGGGCGACGCCTGGTTGGCTGGGACGAGATACTCACACCCGGCCTGGCGCGCAACGCAATCGTCATGTCGTGGCGCGGCATCGACGGCGCGCTGGCAGCCACGGCGCAGGGCTACGACAGTGTGCTGTCGCCCTTTCCAACACTGTATTTCGATAATCGCCAAGGCACCGCTGCCGATGAACCGCCAGGACGCGTCCGGCTGATCTCACTTGAAGACGTCTATCGTTTCGATCCATTGCCCGATGCATTGAACGCGCAGCAAGCCAAGCATCTGCTCGGCATCCAGGGCGCGGTCTGGACCGAGCACATCCGAACCGAGCCGCGCGTTGGCTGGATGAGTTTTCCACGCGCGGCGGCGGTGGCTGAACTCGGTTGGTCACAGCCGGAACGGCGCGACTGGCACGACTTTCTCAGGCGCTTGCCGGCGCAGTTCGCGCGTTACGACGCACTGCACATTCCGCATGCGGACAGTGCGTTCGCGGTTCGTGTCGACGCGCGCGAACAATTCGATGCACAACAAGTCCAGCTGACCCTGTCGACACAAACCGGTGCTGGCGCAATTCGCTATACCCTCGACGGCAGCGAGCCTGATGCCCAATCATCGCTCTACCGCGAGCCATTGTCGCTGGCCCTGCCGATTGACCTGCGCGCCGCAAGTTACTGGGACGCACAGCGGCTTTCGCACACTCGACATCACGCGCTCAGTCGCGCACAGATGCAACACCGCAGCAGTGCCGAGCTCAAGCTGTGCAGCGACAATATCGCACTGGCGATGGAGGATGACGCGCCACTAACTGGTGATCGCGCCGTGTTCCACCTCGACATCCAAAACCCGTGCTGGATCTACCAACAGGCCAACCTAGACGGCGTTGAGCGAATCGTTGCTGCGGTCGGAGACGTACCGTTCAACTTTCAGATTGGCGAAGCGGTGCACAAGATCAGCCTGGCCAAACCGGAAACGCCCCATGGCGAATTACTCGTACATGTGGATGGTTGCGACGGCCCACAGATCGCGCGCATCGCCCTGCCGTTGACTGCGAGCCAGCCCGCTGTGACCGAACTGGCATCGGCGACGATCGCGGCCATGCCGGGCCGCCACGATTTATGTTTTCGATTTGCCCAGCACGGCATTGATCCGATGCGCACCCTGGATTGGGTGCGGCTTGAGCAAGCCCCCGCGGCAGCAGAGGAGCGTCAGTGACGATGCACACGCTGATACTGAAATCGCCGCTGGCCGGATGGGCGTTGCCCCTTGAGGACGTACCCGATCCGGTGTTCGCGCAGCGCATGGCCGGAGATGGCATCGGCATCGATCCAACCGGTGAGGTCCTGCACGCGCCCTGCGACGGAACGATTTTTCCGATGCCCGGGTCCAAGCACGCATTGACGCTGCGCAGTGCCGGCGGCGCCGACCTATTGCTGCATCTGGGCATTGAGACCGTCGCGCTGGCCGGAGTCGGATTCGAATCGCTGGTGCGCTCAGGCGAACTGGTGCGCTGCGGTCAGCCACTGTTACGTTTTGATCTGGATCTGATCTCGCGCCGTGCACGCAGCGCTGTCACGCCGATCCTGGTGGTCTCCGGCGGTACGGTGCGGCGTTGCGCCGTGAACCGCCCACTCCAGGTAGGTGATTTCCTGATGGAGATTGAAGTCGCTGCAGTGCCCGCAGAAACCCTTGCGGTACACGGTGAGCAGGAACTCCGGCGCACATTTCGCGCTGCCTTCGATCACGGTATCCATGCGCGACCGGCGGCGTTGATCGTTGCCGCGCTCAAGCCATTTTCGGCGCGGGTCAGCATGCAAGCGCGTGGCCGCCAAGCCAATGCGCGCAGCGCTGTGGCATTGATGGCACTGGGCGTGTCGCGCGATGAAATGATCGAGATGCATGCCGTCGGTGCGGACGCAGCGGCCGCAATAGCGGCATTGTCCGCGCTGCTCGGCGCGACAGCGGCGGCGCCAGTCGCGCTTCCGGCGGCGGTCGCGCCGCAGTCGCCAAACGAACGCATCGCGCTGCCCGAACGGCTGGCTGCGGTGATCGCACACCGCGGCCTGGCTCTGGGCCGCGCCGTACAGCTGCAACAGGCGGTACCGAGCATCGTCGAACGCAGCGGCAAGAATCCGCAGCAGGAGTCGGCGATGCTGCAGGCCGCGATCGAAGCCGTCAGAGTGCATCTGGAAACGCTGATCGCGGAGCAACGCGGTGAACAGCGAACCATTCTGATCGCGCATGCGGAGCTGATCCAGGATCCGGAATTGCATGAGCGCGCCGAGCATTGGATCGGGCAGGGGCGCAGTGCCGCATTCGGATGGCATCAGGCGATTGTCGCCTCCAGCGCAGCGCTGAGTGCGCTTGCCGATCCGCACATCAAGGAGCGCATCGCCGATCTGCGCGATCTCGAAATCCAGGTGTTGCGCGTGCTCGACGGTCAATCGCCGTCGGCCGGCGCTGCGCTCCCCGAAAATGCCATCCTGCTCGCCGACGAGCTGCTGCCGTCGCAATTGATTGCGCTCGACCGGGCGCGCATCGCGGGCCTGTGCTGCGCGCGTGGCGGTCCGACATCGCATGTGGCGATCATTGCCGCCGCACTGGGCATCCCTGCACTGGTCGCGGCCGGCGCGCAGGTGTTGCAGATTGCCGAGGGCGTCGAACTGCTGTTGGATGCCGATCACGGCTGGTTGCGTATTGCGCCCACGGACGACGAACGCCAGCGCGTGCGCCGCACTCTGTCGGAGCAACGCGAACGAAGCGTGGTTGATCTGGCGGCGGCGACGACGCGCGCCCAAACGCGCGATCGAGTGCCGATTAGCGTAATGGCCAACCTCGGCGCTGCGGTCGAGGCCGCGCTCGCGGTGACGCGTGGAGCAGAAGGTTGCGGCCTGTTGCGCAGCGAGTTCCTGTTCCTGCAGCGTCAGCTGCCGCCGGATGAAGAGGAGCAGCGACGCGAATACCAGAGCATTCTCGATGCACTGGACGGGCGCGTGCTGACCATCCGCACACTCGATATTGGCGGTGACAAACCGATCCCGTACCTGCCGCTGCCGCCGGAGGACAATCCGGCACTCGGCCTGCGCGGCCTGCGCACCAGCCTGGCCTGGCCCGACCTGCTGAAAACCCAACTGCGCGCGATCCTGCAGCTGCAGCCGCTCGCACAATGTCGCGTGCTGTTGCCGATGGTCACCGATGTCGACGAGATCCGCGCCGTGCGCGCGCTGATGCAGGAGTGCCAGCAAGAACTTGGCATCGCCACTCTGCCGAAACTGGGTGCGATGATCGAGACACCGGCGTCTGCCCTGCTCGCCGATCAATTGCTGCTCGAGGCCGACTTCCTGTCGATCGGCACCAATGACCTGTCCCAATACGTGTTGGCGATGGATCGTGGCCATCCGCAACTGGCGGCGCGACTCGACGCGTTGCACCCGGCTGTGTTGCGATTGATTGGCTCGGTTGCCGCCGCCGGTCACGCGCTGGGCCGCGAGGTCGCAATCTGCGGCGGCCTGGCTTCCGATCCAGACGCGATTCCGTTGCTGATCGGACTGGGAATCCGCGAGTTGTCGGCGGTTCCCACAGCGATTCCGCAGCTCAAACGAATTATTCGATCGTTGCGCATCGGTGCCTGTCGCGAGCTGGCGCAGCAGGCGTTGGGATTGACCGGCGCGGCAGCGGTGCGCGAACACGCGATCGCCTGGCGCGCCGAGCGCAACGAAGGCTCAGGAGACTAATCCATGTTCAAGACCCTGATCAACGCGACCCAGCAACTTGGCCGCGCCTTGATGTTGCCGATTGCCGTACTTCCGGTTGCCGGACTGCTGCTTCGCCTTGGCCAACCCGATCTGCTCGATGCGGCTGCGGTTGCTGCCGCCGGCGACGCGATCTTCTCCAACCTCGGCCTGTTGTTTGCGATCGGTGTGGCGGTCGGTCTCGCCCGGGAAAATCACGGTGCCGCCGGTTTGGCTGCCGTGGTCGGATTTCTGGTTGCCACCAAGGGCGCGGAAGTGCTGTTGATCGTGCCGCCCGAAGTGGTGACGGCCGCCCAGGGCGCGCACGAAGCGGTGGTTCTGGCCGCACACAAGGCGCGTCAACTGTCCAAACTCAGCGTGCCGATCGGCATCCTGTCCGGCATCATCGCCGGCGTGCTGTACAACCGTTACAGCAATATCAAACTACCCAGCTACCTGGCTTTTTTTGCCGGTCGCCGCTTCGTTCCGATCGTCGCGGGCTGTGCCGGATTGGTTGTAGCCATGGTGTTCGGCTATGGCTGGCCGTTGCTCGAGCACGGCATGGACCGCCTCAGTCATGGTGTTATCGAATCGGGCTCGTGGGGGCTGTTCGTTTACGGCGTGCTGAACCGCGTGCTGATCATCACCGGCCTGCACCACATTCTGAATAACGTCGCCTGGTTTCTGGTCGGTGACTTCGGTGGCGTCACCGGCGATCTGAAGCGTTTTTTCGCCGGCGATCCGAGCGCCGGAATGTTCATGAGCGGTTTTTTCCCAGTGATGATGTTTGGCCTGCCGGCCGCCTGTCTTGCCATGTATCACACCGCATTGCCACAACGTCGCCGCGAGACGGCCGGTCTGTTGATGTCGATGGGGCTGACTTCGTTCCTCACCGGAGTCACCGAACCGATCGAGTTCACCTTCATGTTTCTGGCGCCGTTTCTGTATGTGCTGCACGCGCTGCTGACCGGCACTGCGATGGTGGTGATGCATCTGCTCGACAGCCGCCTCGGCTTCAGCTTTTCCGCCGGGTTGTTCGACTATGTGCTCAACTTCCGCAACGCCAGTCGTCCGCTCTATCTGGTACCCGTGGGCATGGTCTATTTTGCGCTGTACTACGGCCTGTTCCGCTATTTCATCGTGCGCCTCGATTTGAAGACGCCGGGGCGCGAAACCGAGGAAGCGCAGCCCGCCGGTGTCGCCGTCAATACGTTGGTCGCGGGCGATCCGGTGCTCGCTTTTATCGCTGCGCTCGGTGGTGCCGACAATCTGCAAAATGTCGATGCCTGCACCACGCGTTTACGACTGCGCGTCGCCAACGTCGATCGCATTGACGAACCGGCACTGCGCCGACTCGGCGCCCGCGGCGTATTGCGGCTAAGCAGCAACGATCTGCAAGTCGTGGTCGGTCCCATCGCGGACCAACTGGCCGGCGACCTGCGCATACAGCTGGCCACGCAGGCAGCGCAAGCACCAGCGGTTGAACACAATTGCGACGACAGTCCAATGGCCAACGCGCCAACCTGCGAAATCCACGCATGGTCAGTCGCAGACACGCTCGCGGCTGCGCTCGGCGGCGCGCAGAACATCACTCATATCGCGCTGGCGCAGGCGCGCCTGTTGCTGACTATTCGCGGCGATACGATCGTCGACGAGGCCGCACTGACTGCGCTTGGCGTTCGCGGCATTGCCCGCTTGGCCGGCGATCGTCTGCATCTGCTGCATGCACAGGCCGAGACCCTGTTGCAACCGCAAGCCGCGCCGGGCTGAGGTATTGCCGGCGCTCAAGATGCGCCGCGCCGTCCGCCAGCGAGCGCCGGCCTGACAATCTGTGGCATGCTGCAGTTTGTGCACCAATGCACAACCCGCTGAGTGCGGCACGATTACCGTGCGCAGCAGCATGGGATTCAGGCGCCCGCGCATGATCTCCTGCAATCACCCAATTACGGAGTCCGATCATGAAGAGCCCGTCGCGCCTGTTTGTCATCGCGTTGCTCGCGTTGGTCGCCTCGAATGTGACTGCGCGGAGTTCATCGCCGATCACCGCCGAACCACCGATCAACACGGAATCGATTGGCCATGAGTCCGTCCTCGGCCCGAACTACAGCGCGCAGTCGATTGCGCCCGCGCTGCAAACCGACCCCGTCGGGCCGGCGTCGATGCAGATGCTGCTGCGCTGGAACGCCGTCGCCATCGATGCCAGCGGACTGGATCACACACCGTTGCAGCCGGGCGAAATCCGCGTGTTCGGCGAACAGCTCGGACCCGCGCGCGCCAGCCGCGCGATGGCGATCGTGCACATCGCCATGTTCGAAGCGCTCAATGCCATTGACCCGCACTATGAGAGCTATGCCGGCATCGCGGTTGCCAACCCGAGCGCGTCGACGGAAGCGGCGATCATCCAGTCGGCACACGACACCCTGGTCGCACTGTTTCCATCGCAGCGCGCCAAGCTTGACCGACACATGTTCTTCGATCTGCGCCGCGTCCGCGGCACCACGGCACGCGCTCTGGGTATCGAACTGGGCGCGCACACCGCCCAGGCGATCCTGGCGATGCGTGCCGGTGATGGCTCCGCCCACGCCGAAATGCGCATGGACCGTGACTACGTGCCGAGCACCATGCCCGGCATCTGGCGGCAGGACCCAATCAGCCAGATACCGCTGGCCTTGGGCGCACGCTGGCAAGAGGTGCGGCCCTTCGTCATCGCGTCGGCCCAGCAGTTCCGCATCCCGCCACCGCCGGCGATGGGCAGTGCCCAATACACGGCCGCGTTCAATGAGGTGAAATCGCTGGGCGGAGATGGCATCACCACGCCCACGCAGCGTACCCCTGAGCAGACGGAAATCGGCATCTATTGGGCCTACGACGGCACCCCCAGCCTGTGCGCGCCACCGCGCCTCTACAACCAGATTGCGACCTTGATCGCGGCGAAGATGGAGAGCAATCTGCTCGACACGGCGCGGTTACTGGCGTTGGTCAATACTGCGATGGCCGATGCCGGACTGGCCAGTTGGGAATCCAAATACCACTACTCTTTCTGGCGACCGATCGGCGGGCTGCGCGAGGCGGACGCAGACCGGCTACGACACCGAGGCCAGTCTGTCCTTCCTGCGCGCGTGGTTCGACGGC
>JANMSL010000419.1:0-6036 GCA_031389245.1 Lysobacterales bacterium
GATGCGCCGGTCGCTGCCGCGTAGTGAGCGGTGCCACGCCCCTCTGCTGCAACCGTTGCCGAGTGTGGCGCGTGCCAGCTCAGTATCGATATTCGAGCGAGAACCAAAATTTGTTGGTATCGCGAGCGAAGCTGTCGCGGGTGTAGCGCGCGACTTTGGCCAGTGCCGAGAAGCGCTGTTTGAATGGATAGCTTAACGACATGTCCCACTCGTCGCCGTAGTCGGCGCCGCCCTGATCGGCATCGAATCGGTGATAAGCGATCAGCCACTGCGCGCGGCCAAGCGGTCCATTGATCGCGACATAGGTATCGATCAGGCCGTTGAGCGGGGTTATCAGAAATTTGTCGGCCCAGCCGTTGAACGGATGCAGAGACGCGAACGGGGTCTGGAATGCGTAGTGGCCATCACCGCCCAGCATCTCGCGCCCGAGTTTGCCAGTGAAGGGGCCGTGCGCAGCACCGATTTCGATCATGCCGTAATCCGCGTCGATGATTGCAGCTCCGTCGCGCCATTGGGACTGATTGGCATACTCGATCGCATACACGAACTTCCACGGATCGGCGATCGACTTGGTGCCAGCAAAGCGCGCGCCCACGCTCTTTGCTGAGGTCAGCGGCAAGTCTCCATTCTCGATGAAGTAGCCATAGCCAGTCAGTGTGCCCAGCGAGAACAGATGCGAGGCGTTGAGCAGGTGGCCGTCCAGGTTGAATTCCGCCAACAACGGATTCGGATGGTAGTTGCCGAACACGCGATGCACGCTTTGCAGATAGGCGTAACGTATTGTCGTGGTCTTGCCAATGGTCTGCGTCGCGGTGAAGGCATCGAAGGTCTGTTCATTCTGGCGCCAGCCGGCGGTACCAATGAAGCGCTGATTGTCCAGGGTGATGCGCTGCCGACCGGCGACCAGTTGCGTGCCTTGGCCGGAGTCCCAGGCAATGCTGGCCTGATTCCATTCGGTGCCCTCGACGTCGGCAACGGTTGCATACTGGGTGCGACCGTTTGCCGTCGAGTTGTAGCCGTTGTCGAGGGCGAGCACATTCTCGATCTCGGCAAATACGCTGAAGCCGTACCACGGGGCGGTTCGATAGCCGAGGCGATTGCGCCAGGTGAGTGCGTTGGCGCTGTTCAACACCGCATCGTCGTCGACGCTTTCCCAGCGCAGCCGCGAATCGAGTGTTGCCTTGCCATCGTTCAGTGCGGCGGCAAGTCCAGCCGGTTCGTTGGCACTGACTGCACCAGCGGCGATTGCAAGCGGCAGCAGAGCCAGTCGGTAGTTGTACATGGAGTGAGTCCTGAGTAGTGAGAAATCGGCTTATCGAGATGTTCCTCGATGGGCTGAATCTTCACCTTGACCTCGATCAAACAGGACCATCGGCATGGTTGAAAAAATGTCGCTGAGGGCATGCGACACCGCGATGTCGTTGCACAACTCGATGGACAGGGAGAACTACATGTCGGAGCGCGCGCGAACGTGATCGACCCAGGGGCTGGCCGAATCGCCGGCGAGGCTCTCAGCGCCTGCGGCCGGGGCTATCGGATCGCGCCAGCGAACGGCCCCGCCCAATGGTGGGCACGTGCAATCAGAAAGATCGATACAAAGGTCGCGCAGGCAGCGAAAAACGCCAGCACCTGACTACGGCGGGTTCGGCCACGTTTCAACGCAATCGAACCCAGCACGATGTACAGCACAAGCAACAGCACTTTGGCAGTGAGCCAGCCGTGTACGAATGGGTATTGATGCAACATCGTCGCCAGCATCAGGGCCGCGGTGAGCAGTGTCGTATCGATGGCATAGCTGGTAAAGCGCAGCGCAGCGTGATTGCTGGATTTCGAGTGCGCCAGCATGAGTGTGCCACGCAATGCAAACAGCGCGAACGACAGCATCGCGCTGTACATGTGTACGGCCCTGATCTGCGGATAAAACTCAATCATCGATCATCCATTGTCTATTGGAAACTGAGCCGCTGGCTACAGCCTGGCGGCCCGGTCGCCTGACTGCGACTACTCAGCTCTGTAACGCCAGGCCGCTTTCCAGCTTGACGGGTTCGTTTCGCGGCGCCAGCCACAGTCGCAGCACAAACCAGCTCAACAGCACCGCGCCGATCGAGAAAACGGTGTCACCAGGAACGCGCATCCACACCAGCAGTTCGACGATCGGAAGGTCCATGAACTCGGCCGAGCGTGCGTACCAATAACCATTTTCCAGAGCGGCATTGAGTTGCAGCAGACCAAGCGGCAGCAGGGTGAGCAGGGCCATCATTGACAGGCCGATATTGAATGTCCAGAAACTGGTGCGCAATGTGCCCTCATTCCAGATCGCCAACGGTTTGAGTCCGCGCACACAGAACAGCAACAGGCCAATGCCCAGCATGCCGTAGACGCCGAATAGAGCGGTATGGCCATGCAGCGGTGTCAGGTTCAGCCCCTGCATGTAGTACAACGCCAACGGCGTGTTGATCAAAAAACCGAACAGCCCGGCACCGACCAGGTTCCAGAACGAGACTGCGATGAAAAACATGATCGGCCACTTGTAGCGTGCCATCCAAGGAGTTGCGTGGCGGTGTCGATAGGTGTCGTAGGCCTCCATGCCGATGAACGCCAGCGGCACGACTTCCAGCGCCGAGAACGAGGCGCCGAGGGCGACGACCGCAGTCGTGGTTCCGGTGAAGTACAGATGGTGGAAGGTCCCCAGCACGCCGCCAGCCAGAAACACAACCGTGGCGAACAACACATTGGCCGTCGCCGAACTGGCACGCACCAGGCCGAGCTTGACGAACAGGAACGACATCACCGCCACCGCGAACACTTCGAAAAAGCCTTCGACCCAGAGGTGCACCACCCACCAGCGCCAGTACTCAACGATCGAGATATGCGAATGCTCGCTCCACATCAGGCCGGCACCGTAGAACAGGCCGATCGCGATGGTCGATAGAAACAGCAGCCCGACGATGGAACTCATTTCGTCTTTGCGACGCAATGCCGGCCATAGCGCGCGACCCATCAACAGCAGCCACAACATCAGGCCAATGAACAGGAAGATTTGCCAGAAGCGGCCGATGTCAACGTATTCCCAGCCTTGATGTCCAAACCAGAAGTTGTTGGCCAGGCCCAGTTTTTGCATCACCGCAAACCACTGTCCGGTAAAGGCGCCAACGACAATCACCACCAGGCAGACGAACAGGAAGTTGACGCCAGCACGCTGATATTTGGGTTCATAGCCGGAAATGGCGGGCGCAATGTAGAGCCCGGTACCCAGCCATGCGGTTGCGATCCAGAGAACTGCCAACTGCGTATGCCAGCTGCGCGTCAACGAATAGGGCAGTATTTCGGACAGCTTGATGCCATAGAACTCCTGGCCTTCGACTTGATAGTGCGCGGTGGTCGCGCCAAGAAAAATCTGTACCAGGAACAAAGCCAGAACCAGCCAGAAATACTTGGCCGTCGCCTTCATCGATGGCGTCAACACCAAGCCACGCAGTGGGTCATTCAAGGGCGGGGTCGGGGGTGCTTCCTTGCCGTGATAGACGGCGTAGTGCCAGCCGAGCAGGCCGATGCCAGCGATCATGAACAGCACACTGAACACTGTCCATAGAAACGTATTCGAGGTCGGGGCGTTTCCGACCAACGGCTCAAACGGCCAATTGTTGGTGTACGAGGCGGCGCTGTCCGGGCGCGCCGAGACGGCCGCCCAGGACGTCCAGAAAAAGAACGCAGTGAGCTGGCGCCGATGTTCGGGTGTATCCACCGTGTCGTCCTTCATTGCATAGGTCTCGCGCAATGACGCCGTCGCCGGATCGCTGCTGAACAGACTCATGTAATGGGCGGAAACCTCGGCGATCGCCTGAGCACGCTGCGCCGATACGCTGATCACGTCGCGATCAGCGTTATAAGTGTTCCTGCGGATGTCCGGTTGAAGTTCAGCTTGAAGTTTTGCCTGTTCACCGACCGTGAGCTCGGCAAATGGCAGGCCATGGCGACTCTGCGCGCGCAGATTCAGCCAGGCTGTGGCCTCGCGATGCAGCCAGTCGGCGCTCCAGTCGGGCGCAACCAACGCACCATGGCCCCAGATCGAGCCAAGTTGATGGCCGCCGAAGCTTTGCCATACGCTACGACCGGTTTCCATGTCGCTGCGGGTAAAAAGCGTGCTGCCGTCCTCACTGACGACAGCGTTGGGCATCGGCGGTGCGTGGCGGTGGATCTCGCCGCCCATCCACAACAGGACTGAAAACGAAGCAGCCAACAAGGCCGCCAGTCCCCACCATAGTTTTTTGGTCTGATTCATCGCGCGTCTCCCTGAAAGGATGACGGCATTCTCGACGCTGTGACGCTGCGGCGACTTGATCCAGATCAGGTAACCAAGCAGAATTCCGTCAGCTTTGCAGCACGCAGCGCGCCAGATGCTGCAATCGCTCGAGGGCAATCAGCGTCACTTCGCGTTTTTCGACAGCGATCAACGCCTCATCCTGAAAGCGGCGCAGCACGCGGCTCACGGTTTCCGGCGCCAGGCGCAGATAATTGGCGATGTCGGAACGCGACATCATCAGGTACAGGCGCGTCGGGGAGTAGCCACGTTCCGCGAAGCGATCGGACAGGTTGACCAGAAAAGCGGCGAGTCGCTCGTCGGCACTGTAGTCGCCAGCGAGCAGGGCCGCGTTGACGATGTCCTTGCTCATCAGCTGCAACAAAGTTTGCTGGATGGCGGGCAAGCGCGTCGCCATCACGCTCAGCGCAGAGAACGCGAATCGGCATAACGTCACCGTATCCAGGGCAACCGCGTCGCAGGGATACCGCGACGAGTACAGTCCATTCAAGCCAACCAGTTCGCCGGGCAGGAAAAAACCAAGAACCTGCTCGCGACCCTGCTCATCGATGCGTCGCGTCTTGACCATGCCGGCGCGCACGGCATAGATCGCGTTGAACGGCTGGCCGCAACGAAATACCTCCTCGCCGGCATGCATCGGCGAGGTATGTTCCACCAGGCAGTGCAGATCTTCGAGTGCCCGCTTGTCGTAGCCGTCGCCGAGGCAGGCGCGGCCGAATGCGCACGTGCTGCAGAACCGGAGTGCATCGCCATCGCCCTGATCGTCGGGGCTGGGTCGACGCAAAAAGCTCGGCTGCAGGCTCACGAAGTGGACCACGCATAGGAACGCGCGCGGCAAACCATCGGCGTAGTGCGAATTGAATTTGATGCGCGCATCTGAGCCCGTCGCAGTGTGGCGTGGACATTGTGACCATTGTGTCGGTGGAAGACGAGCATATTGCCGATTGCACGCGTTGTGCCCCGCAATCCCTCATCGCCTGCGGGTTGCTCGCGATCAGACACGGGTCCATGCTGGCTGGTTTCACAAATCGCGGACGTGCCTTTCGGCGGATGGCGGTTCGGTTGAGGTTTCGCTAGGGTTCGCGGCTTACGGGGTAATAGGGAGTCCTGGTATGAATAAGCAGCTGCTGCTTTTTGTCTGCGTGTGGTGTCTGGGCAGCGTGGCGCCGTTGCTTGCGGCCACCGACAAGAAACCCGAACCGCCGCCCTGGGACGTGACCGCGGCGCACGGGCCGACCAAGAAGATCGCATTCACCACGGACGAAGGTACCTGGATGGACCTTGACGTGAGTCCGGATGGCAAGACCATTGTTTTTGATCTGCTTGGCGATCTGTATCTGTTGCCGATCGATGGTGGCAAGGCAAAGCCATTGACCCACGGACCGGCTTTCGATGTGCAGCCGAGATTTTCTCCCGATGGCAAGGAAATCGCATTCACTTCGGATCGTGGCGGCGGCAACAACATCTGGCGCATGGGGGTGGATGTGCGCGCCAGCGTGCAAACTGCCAAGCCAGTGGCGGTGAGTACCGAGAAATTTCGGCTGATGAACAATCCGGTGTGGACGCCCGATGGTCAGTACCTTATCGCGCGTAAACATTTCAGCAGCGAGCGGTCGCTCGGCGCCGGCGAGCTGTGGATGTTTCATCGCAGCGGCGGCGAAGGCTTGCAGCTGACCAAAAAGAAGAACGATCAGCAAGACCAGGGCGAGCCAGCC
>JANMSL010000003.1:0-2301 GCA_031389245.1 Lysobacterales bacterium
TTGAGCGATGCGCTTGGTTTTGTCGCGCAACTCCCGGCCGAAGGCATGGAAGAGGCGATTGAAGCCGGAAAGAAGCGATTCGTCGGATTCGAGCTGGCCGGCCGCACACTGGGCGTCATCGGCCTGGGTGCGATTGGCGTGCGCGTCGCCAACGCAGCGCGCGCCTTGGGCATGCGCGTCATCGGCTTTGACCCACACATGACAGTCGACGGCGCTTGGGCGTTGTCGTCGGATGTGATCAAGGCGGGCTCATTGAACGAGCTCTACGCTGGATCGGACTTCGTCAGTTTTCACGTGCCGCTGAACGATGCCACACGCGGCATTTTCAATGCTGGATCGTTGAGCGTGGCGAAGTCGGGCGTAGTGCTGCTCAATTTTGCGCGTGACGGCATCATTGACCACGATGCATTAAAGGCAGGTCTGGCTGATGGCCGCATCGGCTACTACGTCTCCGATTTCCCCAAGCCAGAACACAGTGGCAATCCCCGCGTGATCGGCTTGCCGCATCTGGGTGCTTCGACCGGCGAGGCCGAGGAGAACTGCGCGCTGATGGTAGTCGACCAGTTGCGTGAATTTCTGGAGAATGGAAATGTACTCAATTCGGTCAATTTCCCGCACACGCGCATGAGTAGGGTAGGGCGCTCGCGCATCTGTATCGCCAACCAGAACAAGCCGAACATGATTGGCCAGCTGTCCCAGGTTCTAGGCGCCGCGGGTATCAATATCGCGCAAATGCACAACGCATCGCGCGGCGACTATGCTTACAACCTGATCGATGCCGACGAGGACGTGGGCGCCCAAGTCGTCGAGAATCTCAAAGCCATTGATGGTGTTCTTTCGGTCCGGGTGATTTAGATGAGCGAAGATCCTGCCCAGCCAATACCTCTGGCGCTGAGTGAGGTGCGCGGTCGCATTGATGCGATTGATCGCGATATCCAACGACTGATCGCCGAGCGCGCGCAATTCGCACGCCAGGTTGGTGAGGCGAAGGGCCCAATGAAATCTGCGGTGGATTACTACCGCCCAGAGCGCGAGGCCCAGGTATTGCGTATGGTGTTGGAACGCAACCATGGGCCGCTCTCGAATGAAGAGATGGTGCGCCTGTTTCGCGAAATCATGTCTGCCTGCCTGGCGCAGCAGGAGCCGTTGAAGGTCGCCTTTCTCGGCCCAGAGGGCACGTTTTCGCAGACGGCGGTGCACAAGCATTTCGGACATTCGATCCACGGATTGCCGCTGACGTCGATCGATGAAGTGTTCCAGGAGGTCGAGGCTGGCCATGCCGATTTCGGTGTTGTACCGGTGGAGAACTCGACTGAAGGTTCGGTTCAGCCAACGATGGACATGTTTCTGACCTCGCCACTGAAAATCTGCGGTGAAGTCGAACTGCCGATTCACCACTTTTTGCTCGCGCGTCACGACAATCTGCAATCGGTAGAGCGCGTGTTTTCCCATCCGCAATCGCTGGGTCAGTGTCGGCAATGGCTGCGCGAGAACCTGCCCAATGCCGAACGGGTGCCGGTATCCAGCAATGCGGAGGCTGCACGACGCGCACGTGGTTCTGATGATCTCGCCGCCATTGCCGGCGAAAGTGCCGCGCGCATTTACGACTTGAACGTGCTGGCGGGACCGATCGAAGACCGGCCGGACAATACCTCGCGCTTCGTTGTGCTGGGGCGCGACATTTTCTCGCCGTCAGGTATCGACAAGACCTCGTTGCTGCTGTCCGGAAAGGATCAGCCTGGACTGTTGTTCCATCTGCTGGAGCCGCTGGCCCGTAATGGCGTCAGCATGACCCGCATCGAGTCGCGACCGACCCGTCAGGGCAAGTGGCAGTACGCCTTCTTCATCGACATTGAAGGTCATATCGAAGACGAGCGGGTCAAGCGCGCTTTGAGCGAGCTTGGTCCAGTCAGCGATTTGATCAAGGTTCTGGGCTCCTATCCAGTTGCAGTGCTCAGCGCATGAGCGGGTTCGTGGGCTGCGCCGTCCCGGCCTTGCAGGTATTGCAAGCGTACGATCCCGGCCACGACTTGCCGGCGCTGCGCCGAAAGCGTGCGGCAGGCGATCTGATTGAACTCGGATCCAACGAAAACGCATGGGGACCGAGCCCGAAGGCACTGGCGGTTTTACGTTCAGTGGCAGATGCCGAAACGTTTCGCTATCCCGATCCGATGGGCATGGCATTACGTCAACGCTTGGCCGCGATTCACCAGGTTGCAATCGACGAAATTGTACTGGGCAATGGCTCGCACGAGATCCTCATGCAGCTGGCGCAAGTGTTTTGCGCGCCGGGCGATGAAC
>JANMSL010000029.1:0-2696 GCA_031389245.1 Lysobacterales bacterium
GCTCGACTGGATCGCGCAGCGGCCGATTCAAGTGCTTCTGACGGGAGTAGGAATGCCAAACACACCGTCTGGAGCGGGTTCCTCATCAAGAGTGTTCCACGTGGAACAAGGCCGAGTCGAGGCCCATCACTGATATACTTCGGGCTTGCTCGAGGAGCGTCAAGGCATTGCGCTGAACCATCCAAACTGGCCGCCCTTGCTGATCTCCAGCTGGCGCTGACGCCACCATCCAGCGCCATCCTGAACGCACGCTCACCCCTTTCGATAGGCCCGCCCACGCTGGCAATGACGGAAACCGCATGACCGACAGTTATGACTCAGACAGCATCAAAGTGCTCAAAGGCTTGGACGCTGTGCGCAAGCGCCCCGGTATGTATATCGGTGACACCGACGATGGCACCGGACTGCACCACATGGTGTTTGAAGTGGTCGACAACTCCGTTGACGAAGCCTTGGCCGGGCATTGCGACGCTGTCCTGGTCACCATCCATATAGACGGTTCAGTCTCGGTGCTGGACAACGGACGCGGCATTCCTGTTGGCATGCACGAAGAAGGGCGCTCCACCGCCGAAGTGGTCATGACCGTACTGCACGCGGGCGGCAAGTTCGATGACAACAGCTACAAAGTGTCTGGCGGCTTGCATGGTGTCGGAATCTCGGTGGTCAACGCGCTGTCCGCCACACTCTGGCTGGATATCTGGCGTGAGGGTTTCCATCACAAGCAGGAATACAAGCTCGGCGATCCGGTCTATCCGCTCAAACAATGCGAGCCCAGCCAAAAGCGCGGCACGCAGGTGCGCTTTCTACCGAGCACGGAGATTTTCACGGATGTCGAGTTCCACTACGACATTCTCAGCAAGCGCCTGCGCGAGCTGGCCTTCCTCAACTCCGGCGTTCGCATCGAACTCAAAGACGAGCGCGGAGAAGGTAAATCGGATGTCTTTCAGTATGAAGGCGGCATTCGTAGTTTCGTCGAACACCTGTCCCAGCTACGCACGCCACTGCATCCACAGGTCGTTACCTTCATCGGCACCTCACCCGAGGGCATCTCGGTCGAAGTGGCCCTACAGTGGACCGACGCGTACGAAGAGCGCATGTACTGCTTCACCAACAACATTCCACAAAAGGATGGCGGCACCCATTTGGCGGGTTTCCGCGCGGCCCTTACCCGAACCTTAGGCAACTACATCGAGTCGTCCAACCTGCAGAAGCAGGCCAAAGTCACCTTGACTGGCGACGACATGCGTGAAGGCATGATCGCCGTGCTGTCAGTCAAAGCCTCGGATCCGAAGTTCAGCTCGCAGACCAAGGACAAGCTGGTCTCTTCGGAAGTGAAGAGTGCGGTCGAATCGGTGATGGGCGACAAACTGCGCGATTTCCTGCAGGAGAATCCCGCAGTCGCGCGCGCCATTTGCGAAAAGGTCGTCGATGCTGCGCGCGCGCGCGAAGCCGCGCGCAAAGCGCGTGAGTTGACTCGCCGCAAAGGCGCGCTCGACATCGCAGGGCTGCCCGGCAAACTGGCCGACTGCCAGGAAAAAGATCCGGCGTTATCGGAGATATTCCTGGTCGAGGGCGATTCCGCCGGTGGCTCCGCCAAGCAGGGCCGCAACCGCAAGACCCAGGCAATCCTGCCGCTGAAAGGCAAGATACTCAACGTTGAACGCGCGCGCTTCGACAAGATGCTCGGCTCAGCCGAAGTGGGCACGCTGATCACCGCGCTCGGTTGCGGTATTGGCAAAGACGAGTTTGACCCGAACAAACTGCGTTATCACCGCATCATCATCATGACCGATGCCGACGTCGACGGATCGCATATCCGCACCCTTTTGCTGACCTTCTTCTATCGGCAGATGCCGGTGCTGATCGAACGCGGCCATGTCTACATCGGCCTGCCACCGCTGTACAAACTCAAGCAGGGCAAGCAGGAGATGTATCTCAAGGATGATGAGGCACTGGCGTTGTATCTGATCAATAACGCACTCGAAGATGCCGAGCTGGTGCCGGGAGAGGGCGTGCCGGCGATCAAGGGAGCAGGTCTGGAAAAACTGTTGCATGATTTCCAGCACGCCAAGGACCAGATCGATCGACTCAGCTCCCGCGTCGATAGTCACCTGCTGACAGCACTGATGGACGCACCCGCAGTCGACGAGGCACTGGTGCATGATGCCGAAGGCTTCCAATCCTGGGCCGACGCGGTAGCCGCGCGCATCAACAATCGCGGTCTGGGTCGGGCCCAGTACCGGTTAACGGCACATGCGGCCAGAGGCGAAGATAGCGGTGCACTGCGCATCAACAAATTGCAGCATGGCCTGTCCAGCGAAGCACTGCTTTCGCAGGCCTTCTTTGCCGGAAATGATTACGCGGCAATCCGAACAATAGCCAATCAAATCAATGGGTTGATTGTTTTCGGAGCGACCGTTTCGCGCGGCAGCAAACAACAGGCGGTGAAGACTTTCGGCGAAGCCCAAAGCTGGCTGATGGACGAGGCCAAGAAAGGCCGCACCATCCAGCGATTCAAAGGGCTTGGAGAAATGAATCCCGAACAGCTTTGGGAAACAACGGTCAATCCGGAAAGCCGCCGTCTGCTTCAGGTTCGGGTCGAGGATGCTGTTGCTGCAGACCAGATCTTTTCCACGCTGATGGGCGATGTTGTTGAGCCGCGGCGCGCGTTTATCGAAAACAATGCATTGCGGGTG
>JANMSL010000049.1:0-4207 GCA_031389245.1 Lysobacterales bacterium
GGTGCCGGTTTCGCTGGTTTATCGCGCCGATATCAAGCGCGATGGCTCGGCGCCATGTTGATGATCGCGCCCATCAATAATCCGCCAGCACTTCCACCCTGAGCCACGACTTTGTCCTTGGCCGCGTAGCCTTGGTTGACCAGAGAGTCGGTGACATCGATAAAGTCGGTGAAACTATTTGCTTTCTGCAGCTGCCGACCGCTCTCGTACCAAGCCCGACCCAGTTCTTCGCCACCGCGGACGTGGGCGAGCGCGTAAACCACCCCGCGATCGATCAGACTCAGCCGGGTTGCACAAAAGGTCGGATCCATTGAAGCGCCGTAGGAACCATAGCCGTACTGATACATCGGCGCCGAGCCATCGCGCTTGATATCGGCGCGATAAACCAGCGAAACCGGCACCTGCGCACCATCGCGCGCGGTGACAAAAATAAATTCGGTGCGATACCGCGATGGATCAAAGTCGCCCAGCACCGGCTCGCGCTTCATCAGCTTGCGCGCGCCGGTCCTGACGTTTACGTCGTAGGTCGATGCTGGAGTAGTCATCGAGGTGTAGACGATACGCAGTTCATCGTTGACGTATTCAGGTGTCGCAGCTACAAACGCGGTATAGGCATCCTCATCAAAACTGAGCATGGACTCGGCACCGCCATCCCACTGCTTGATACGAATCTTGCGCAATCCACCAGATCGCTCGTTGATGGCGACAAAATCCTTGAGCACCGTTGCACTTTCGATCAGTGCATCGTCGCGGTGCGCCAGCCAGTCGTGCCACTTCGCACGATCTCCCGCATCGGCGATTGCGCATCGCAGCAGGCGAAAATTCCTCGCACGCCAGTTGCTGGTTATGACGAATTCGTCGTCGTGGTCTTCAACCATATACTCGTGATCGCGCTCCCGCGGGAGCACTATTTTGAATCGAAGCGCCGGGTCGGACGCCTCGGCGTAGCGCCACTCGCTGCTGACGGTGCTGGACAGGCCGATGTACAGATAGCGCCCGCTACGGCCCCGATCCAGACCCAGGTAAAAGCTGTCATCCCGCTCTTCGTACACCAGCGCATCCATTTTCGGATCGGCACCCAGCACATGCCGACGCACGCGCTTCCCAAGTAGCGTGACCGAATCCTTTTCAATATACAGAACGGTAAAATTGTCGGCAGTCCAGACCGCGTGGGCCTCGACGTTGGCGATGGCTTCCGGCCAATATTCACCCGTCTGCAGATTCTTGAAACGCATTACGAACTGTCGGCGGCCAGTGGTGTCCTCGGCATACGCGAGTTGCCTGCCGTCGTCGCTTACCATCAAGCCACTGGCCTGGTAAAACACTTTGCCCGCAGCAAGCTCATTGGTATCGAGCAAGATTTCTTCGGGAGCTTCCATGCTGCCTTTGCGGCGCGCGTGAATCGGATACTCGCTGCCAGCCTCGAATCGTGTGTAGTACCAGTAGTCGCCCTTGCGGTACGGCACCGTGCTGTCGTCTTCCTTTATGCGTGCAACGATCTCGTTGTAGAGAACATCCTGAGCTGGTTTGGTGTGCGCCAGCATTGCGTCGGCGTATGCAGTTTCGGCGGCCAGGTGCGCGATGACCTCCGGATTGGAACGCGAATCATCACGCAGCCAATAGTAGTTGTCGACACGGTCGCCGTTCGGCGATACCACTGTATGCGGCTTGATTGCGGCAACCGGCGGCTGTGGAGCGGAGACTGCGGACACGGGGGCTTCCTTGGGTGAATCCTGCGCAACGTGGGCGTTACTGCGAACGAGGCGCGCAATCGAATCGACCAACGGAGCAGTCGGCGAATTTGCGCGCAGCGTATGCAAACCGTCTTGATTTCAAGCCTGACATTCTAGCCGGTGCGCTGTTCACCGGTGGGAGTTGAAGTGCACAGCACCATCCTGCCCTACACTGGGGCCTTCGACCGTGGATCGCGTCGCTCATGCTTAAAATCCTGTTGCTGGCCCTGAACGCCGCGAAGCTGGGACCGCTGTTGAAGTCCGGTGGCACGATGATCCTGTCGGTGTTCGCCTATTCTCTGCTGTTTGGCTGGCGCTATGCCGCGGGATTCGTCTTATTGATCTTTGTGCACGAGCTCGGCCATTATCTTTCCGCCAAGCGCGCGGGCCTTGACGTGGGCTTGCCTACTTTTATCCCGTTTGTAGGTGCCTGGATCGAGCTCAAGGATCAGCCGATGGACGCCCGCGTCGAAGCAAAGATCGCGCTTGCCGGTCCCGTCGCCGGGACCCTTGGCGCCATGGCTTGCTATTACGTCGCGCGAAGCACGCATAGCCCGCTGCTGTTGGCGCTTTCCTATGCCGGCTTCATGCTCAACCTATGGAACCTGTTGCCGATTAATCCGCTGGATGGCGGTCGCATCGTCGGGCTTTTGTCGCCACGGATATGGCTTGTCGGATTGCCCATACTCGGTGCGTTGTTGTTCTGGAAGCCGAGTCCGATGTTGTTCCTGATTCTGATCCTCGCGCTTCCCAGCGTATGGCGGGTATGGCGGGGCACCTGGCGCGAAACCATGCCCGCCGGCTACTACGAGCAACCCATGTCGGTGAAGGTTGAGTACGGCGCGGCATATTTGGGATTGGCCGTATTTCTCGCGCTGATGAGTCATTCCGTGCACGAGGAATTACTCCGCGTTGTGGGGCGTTAGGGAACCTCTGAACACGCTCGGAGCCTGGATAGCCCCCTCAGAGTCAGGGGGCGAAAAACCGCAGGTGGAACAGCTGCGCTGTTAAGAGTGACCAGCTGCGCTGTTGAAAACCAGGGTGTGGCAAACGATAAGCTGTACAGCGAAGACGAACTGGTGACTTACTCAGACCTTCCTTGGAGAATCAGGTGACCTGGCTGCGTCTGGATGCCGGAAGCCCCGCATCGGCTTGCACTGGGGTCCAAGTCAGTCAGCAGAACGAATCATCGGTATGCATGGGTGTCGGCTGCGGGGCAGTGCGAAACACTAATTGGCGCCGTGTGCGGTGCGGTCAGGGACATGCCGGATCGCGGTTCGAACGCATGCGCTAAGCAACGGTATCCAGAACAGCAGCAGGCTTGCTTTCCCGAATGGCGTATTGACGTCCGCCAACTGCGGAATGCCAAGCAAGATCACCACACCGATGAGTGCGCTGAGGCAATAAGGGCAGAAACCAGTTGTTCTCGGTGACATGCGGACCTCCGGAGTGACGGAGGGAAAGCATCGATGACGCATGTCTCACCGGCTGCGATGCACTTTCACAGTGCTCGCGAAGTGCGAGTGCGGCGGCAACGCCTAAGCTGCGATCATTCTGTATAGGATGCGCAACATTGCTCGTACCGACCGCGCTGCTGTCGGCGTTGGCAGACCGGGCTTGGTCTGCAAGGGTAATTTGCTCGTCACGCTGCAAGCCCACAAAAGCGAAAGGCAGGATCATCCCGCCTTTCGCAATCCACTATGACGACTATCTTCAGCCTGCGCTGGCTTTTTCGTTGGGCCGCAACAACCAGCGGCACAGGGCGGGCAAGAAAATCATCGCTGCGATCATATTGACAACAAACATGAAGGTGAGCATCACGCCCATGTCCGCCTGGAACTTCAGATCCGACCAGTACCAGGTGAAGACACCGCCGGCCAGCGTCAACGCAGTGTAGAAAATCGCGATGCCAGTGGTCTTCAGCGTGGCGAAATACGCTTCGGTCAACGGTTTGCCCTGCTTCATGGCTTCATCCATGCGCGCATAGATGTAGATCGCATAGTCGACACCGATGCCGACACCAAGGGCGACCACGGTCAGCGTATTCACCTTTAACCCGATACCCAGGTGCACCATGAGCGAATGCCCGAGTTCGGTGACCAATACCAACGGCAGGACGATGCACAGTGCCGATCGGATCGGCATCCACCATCGGAACACAAACATCGCCAGGAGCGCAAACTCGACCACGTAAACGACAGTGCGCAAGTTGGAAGGAACACCGTTGAAGATGTCGTATGCGCCTACCGCCACCGTCGCGACCAGCACCGCAATGCTCAGTGCATCCTTGTGCCCAAAGGCGAGCAGGCACATCAGGAAAACCGACGCGTACAGCAGGTACAGCATGCGGTGCTCGACTGCACGCGCGACCAACAGGCGCAGCTCATCGGGTGAGCGCCGATAGAGCAAGCTCACCAAGATCACGTTGAGCCCGACACTCTTACCTGCGCCGGTGGCACCGGCGACGATCACGT
>JANMSL010000072.1:0-10631 GCA_031389245.1 Lysobacterales bacterium
AATAAAAGCCCGCATGCGCGGGCTTTTATTTTTGGTGCTGGTGCCGGTAACCGGATTCGAACTGGTGACCTACCGCTTACAAGGCGGTTGCTCTACCAACTGAGCTATACCGGCAAATCGGGTTGCATTGCCTGAACCGGCGCGCATTCTACTCGAAAGTCGGCGTGCGGATAGTCCTGAGCTACGAGCACTCGGTAGGCGTTCCGTCGATGCCGGTGGCATCGGGCACGCGATCCTTCCAGTTGAACGTGCGCGCTGGTGCTACTGCGTATTCCAGCCAGTACTCGGGTGCCTCGTCGGTGCGCTCGCGCATTGCCGCTTCAAAGCCCAGCCCAATGAGCTCTGCGCGGCGGTTTTCGGCGTTGGTACGTTCGCGAAACAGGCCGAGGGAAATCGTGTTCTGCTGGTCGCCAGCGGTCACCACGTAGTAGTCGCGAATTCCCTGCGCCGCCAGTTCGCGCGCGTTGCGCAACGCCAGATCGCGCGTTTCCAGTGCCGGCATGTACACCCACCAGCCCCGCGATTTCACCGCACGTGTCTCCTTGAACTGGATGCGCTCGGTCAACGGTGTCAGTGCCGCCATCGCACGGCGCATATCGGCCTGACTTGGAAATGGCCCGACACGCGTGCACGAGAGCGCGCCGAGTTCTTCCATCGACAGCGGCCGGTCCACCAGTTCGGCGGCATTGCTGGCGGTGTCACCGCGCTCACTGAGCAGGACCAACTGCGCCACGCCAGCATCGACCGGTGGCAACGCATGCGCGCTTGCCTGTGGCGCCAGAGCAAGCCAGGCACCAAGGCCGATATTGGCCGCCAACATGAGGAGAAAAAAAATGCGACTGAACATGGCTGGACTACGCGCAGGGGATGCAGAGTCTATCCGCAGCGCGCAGCTTGTTGCGCATCGAGCCAGATGCGCAGTCCGTTGAATACCAGCTCCGGTTCGATCGGCAGCGGGACATCGAGCATGTCTGCCAGCGCCTGCGCGGAGCCACCATGCGCGATCAGTGCCGGCATCGCACCCAGCCTTGCGCTGGCCTTGCGCAGGGCGCGTTCAACCATGCCGGCCGCCGCCATCCAGATGCCCCCTTCCAGGCCATCCTCGGTGGTGCAGCCAAAATCCAGCGCGGTGCCTTGGCGCAGCCAGTGCACACGCGCGGTACGCGCCAACACTGCAGCGCGCATGGTTTCCGGCGCTGGCGCAATCAATCCTCCCAGGTGCTGGCCGCCGGCATCGATCAGGTCGATGGTCAGCGCCGTGCCACAGCCAATCACCAATCTTGCTTCGGGCACCTGCGCCGCAGCCGCGGCAGCGAGAAAACGGTCGACGCCCAGTCGTTCGGGCTGTGCGTAGGCGCTATGGAATCGCCCCAACTGTGATTGGCTGTGCACGCGCTGTGGTACCAGCCCGGGCCAGCGCGCATTGAGCGCGCGCAATGCGGCGTCAACAATCATTTCCGGTGCAACCGCGGCCAACGCGATCGACGCGGGCGTCGGTAGTGACTCCAGGGACGCAGCAAACTGCGTCTGCCAAACCGGATCGGCGTGTTCCAGCGCCTGGATGGGGCCGAGGTCAGCGTCGACGCCGGTGTCAGAATCGACGCCGATGTCGGTACGGCTGCGCATCGCCCATTTGATGCGGGTGTTGCCCAGGTCGAATAAAAGTTGCAGCATCAGCCGGTTCCCAATACGCGTACCGTTCCGACATCGAACGCTTGCCGCACGCCATCGATTGTCACACAGAGCCTGCCGCTGTCGTCCACACCCGCGGCAATGCCATGGTGCTGCGCGTTTCCGCTGGCCACATGGACGTGACGGCCTTGCAGCGCATCCAGCGCCAGAAAACGCGCATGGAATGCGGCGAATCCGTGCGCTGAAAAATCACGCAGCGCCATCAGCAGGTGGGTGAGCAACCGCGCCGCGAGTATATTGCGGTCGACAGCGCTGCCGAGCACGCTGGCCAGATCGGTCACCGGTTGCTCAATTTGCAAACGCGCCGCCTCGGTCATGCGCCCATTCAATCCCAGGCCGACAACGACATGGCATTCGCCATGTGCCTCGCCGCCGGCATCAACCAGCAGCCCGCCGAGTTTGTGTCCGTCGACGACGATGTCATTTGGCCATTTGAGCTGCACGCTGGCGCCACATTCGGCCAGGGCATCGGCCACGGCAACGCCCATCGCCAGGCTCAGACCACCGAGACTGGCCAGCCCTTGATCGAAGCGCCACAGCAGCGATCCGAGAAACCCGCTGGCAAATGGCGACTGCCATCGCCGGCCGCGCTGTCCGCGTCCCGCGGTCTGGGCCTCGGCAATGAGCACGACGCCGCTGGCCAGCGACGCTGAACGCGCCAGCAAATCGGCACTGGTTGAGGCAGTCTCGTTGACAATCAGCAGTTGCCGCAGCAGCGACTGCACTGGCGCTCCGATCCTGGATCGGATCAAGGTCGCATCAAGCAGCTGCAGCGGGTGCGCCAATCGATAACCGACGCCGGCCCGCGCCTCGATTTCCAAGCCGAGTGCGCGCAACCGGTCGATTTGTTTCCACACTGCGGCGCGCGATATTCCGAGCGACTGCGCCAACTCCACGCCGGAAATCGCGCGGTTTCCGGCCAATGCCGCCAGCAGCGGATCCAGACTCATCGGGCACGCTCCAACCAGCGGCCAATGATGCGGATGCGTTCAAAGCGATTCTCGCTGCCATCGCGCATGCGCTGAATATTGCTGCGATGGGTGAACGCGAGAAACAGCGCGATCGACACCGCCGCGCCCAGCCACAGCATCCGATCCGCGTCCGGTGCGGTCCACCACACCACGGGAATCAGCGCGATCCCACCAAGCATCGTGGATAGACCGACAAATCCGGTGAGCATCATGGACAACAACCAGACCACGAGCAGCGGCAGCAACACCAGCGGCCACAACATGCCCAACGCACCGATCAGCGTGGCCGCACCCTTGCCGCCCTTGAAGCCAAAAAACACCGGCCAGACATGGCCCAGTACCACCGCTGCACTCACCGCCAAACCAATGCGCAGCGCCAGCCCTGGCTCCGCCACGCCGCGCTGCGCCACCCAGACGGCCAACAGTCCTTTGCCGACATCGACCAGCACCACGGCCAGCGCAAAGCGCCAGCCCTGGGTGCGGAACGCATTGGTGCCGCCGGCGTTGCCACTACCTAGCTGACGCACGTCGACACCGCGCAGTCGGCCCAGGATAAGACTGCCCGACAACGAGCCCAGCAGATAGGCACTGATCAATTTCAACAGCACTTCCGTCCAGCTCATAGCTTTGGTGGCTCGTAGTCCTGCACCCCCAGCACCAGCGATCCCGGACCCGCATGCGCGCCAATTCCGGCGCCCGCTTCCATCACCCAGATCGCGTCCACGTCAGGCATGAGCGCTTGAATCGCAATGCGCAGCCGCTCGGCATCTTCGGCACAATCGCAGTGTCCGACCACGATACGCCAGCGTCGTCTCGGATCAAGCCGACGCACAATCGAGCGCGCGAAGCGCTCCGGCAATTGTTGCTTTCCCCAGATCGCGCCGGCGATCTGCAGTTTGCCGATGGCATTGGTACGCACCATGGGCACGAAGCGCAACAGCCGACTCAGGGGCAATGCCCATTTTGGCGCGCGTCCACCACGCACCCCGTAGCGTAGGTCGCGCACTACAGCCCACATCGAGGTGCGCGGGCGCATCCTCTCCAGGCCGGCGCAGATCGCCTGGGAACTCAAGCCGGCGAGCGCCGCCTCCCCAGCCCAAATTGCGAGGAGTCCCTGACCGGCCGAGCCACTGCAGGAATCGAACACACGCACACGGCTGGCATCAGTACGCCCGGCCGCACTCTGCGCCGACTGCATGGTGCCACTGAGCGCGCGCGCCAGAGAAACGTCGATTACCTGTTCATGATGCGACAACAAAAATTCAAACAATCGGCGAAAGTCGCCTGGTGGCGGTTGCGATGTGCGCGGTGGAATGGGACTGGTGCGGATTTCGTTGTAAAACTCGCGCGCCGACAACGAAACCCGATCCAGATAATCACGCCCGCCGATGGAAATTCGCACCGGCACCAAATGGATATTCAAGCGCTCGAGTGCTTCCGGGGGTATGTCCGCGCCGCTGTCGGCGACGATCGCAACCTGCGCGCGCAGACTGTGTGCAGAACGCGTCTGCGCGCGCATATCGTCGGCTTTTTCGCTGCTGACCCGACCGAAGCGGCCGGCCACCTCAAACAATTGCGCCGGATCGTCGACATGCGCGTGGATGCGCACCTTTTCGCGCGTGCCCGCGATGACCAGACTGGAGATGGAAAGTTCGAGCAGCGCGCCCTTCATCGCCAGTCGATCCACCACTTCGGCATTGATCATGCATTCCGCGCAATAACGATGCTGATCTTCAAAGCTCGGCAAGGCGGCCAGATCAACACCATCCTCGGCCAGCTCTTCGGAGCTCACTTCGGTCACCACATCGCGACCGGTTTCCATGTAATCGGCGATGCCTTCCAGGAAATCGACGAAGCCGCGCGCGCCGGCATCAACCACGCCCGCCGCGCGAAGCACCGCCAGCTGCTCGGGTGTACGCCGCAGTGCCTCGCGCGCTACCTCCAATGCATGCAAAAAGCTGCTGCGAAAATCATGTACACCCTGTTCGACCTGATTGCGCCAGTCCTGGGCAAACGCCTGGATGACGCTGAGAATGGTGCCCTCGCGCGGATCGGCCATCGCCTCGCGGGCCAGGCGCGAGCCCATGCTGACTGCACGCGCCATGGTTTCGGGTGTCACCCATTTGCTCGGTCCCAGCGCCTCGCTGATACCTTGCAGAAACTGCGCCATGATCGCGCCCGAATTGCCACGCGCGCCATCAATGGCTTCGGCCGCCGCGCGACGCAACACTTCACCGGCACTGCTCAGCCGCGGCGCACGCATGCCGGCCAGTACCGCACTGAGCGTGAACGCAAGATTGGTCCCGGTGTCGCCATCAGGCACCGGGAAAACATTGATGCGATTGAGTTCGTCACGCCGCGAAACCAATCGGTGAATGCCGGCTACGATGGCGCGTCGCAATCCATACCCCGACAGTCGTTGTACCGACAGGCTCGCCACCACCGAATGCTCCTTTCGCTCAGGTATTGCGGGTAAGGGATTGCAGGTAAGGGATGGCCAAAAACACGCCGACAATTCCGCGATGCGCCGAAGCGAGCGTTGCGCGCGCCAAACCTTGGGCTTGCGCGCCCTTTCCCCGTTATCGTGCAGCATGCTCAGGCCGAGCCCGAGACTGGAGTGTAGGCGTTTGCTCAGCACAATCGCTTGCTGCAATGCAACAGATGCAGTTTCACAAAAATATATCGGGCGGATGCGCCAACCATGACGAAAGTACTGGCCGCCAGCACTTGCGTAGACCTGGGCAACCCGGAACGATGGCCGTCGGATTTTTCAATTCAATATCTCGTAATCACCTCGTGCAGATCAACCCGCCAGCATAGGAGTTCGGGGACATGAGCAAACTGTTCGTCCATACCTTGGCCGGCCGCATGACGGTCGGAGCACTCACCCTGTTTCTCGCGTATAACCTCAGCGCGAAAGGGTCCGACAACTTTGTCGCGGACCAGCCCGTCGTTTGCCCGCCTGCGGCCATTGTGCCCAGCGACGAGACGGTCGCCGATGCAGAACAGTCGGATGAGGTCAGCACTCCGGCGCAATCTTCGTCGGCGCCGATCAAGTCGGGCCGAAGCACTCGTCCGAAGTGGAAGGCATTACTGCCGGGCACAATCAAGTAGTCTAGACGCAACTCGATCACGCGCTGCTCAACGAGCAGTGCGCTAGCGAGCAACCCGTTGGGCGTGCCGGCCGACAGATCAACCCTGCCACCAATTGGCATCCCGCACGGCGGCGAATCGCAATTTAAAAATGCTCGCTCAAGTGGGCAAGCGACGACCGATCCTTCTCTCGCCCGACTAAATCGTCCAGTGCCTGTGCAATCGGCTCAGCGCCGCGCGCGCGAAACCACATTGCTGCATTGGCATGATGAGTGGCCGTTGGCCCGAAGCAGTCGGGATACGCGGCGATCAGTTTCAGGCATCGATCGAACCTGCCTGCGCTCCAGTTCGCAAGCACCGGCCAACACGCTGGCAGATGGGACCAGTGGGCAGTGGCGATGCGCTCCAGCGACAACTCGGCAATTTGTGCCTCGCTCCAGTTTCGCTGCAACACGGGCACCAGCTGCCGATGCAGCATCGAGCGGAACATGCGCTCACGAAACTCGATTGACTGACTGCGTATTATTTTGAAATTCGAATCGGGGCGATGGGTGAATCCCGCATCCAGCGACTCCGGCGCCAGTGGTAGCCACTCTGCCATGTTCAGCCGTACCGCCACAGAATTTCGATAGTCCGGCACCAGATCGCGGCGCGTGGGTGGAAATGCAAAGGGTCTGAACTGCGACAGCAGCTCATACAAACGCGGCAGCTTGAACCAGATATTCAAGTGCACAAGACAACTGCGCCGATGCATGTACCGCGTGTGCAGACTGACCGTTTGTATGGCCTCGGGCACAGCCAGCCTGCGCGCCCACATGCAGTGCACTTCGTCATCGACCCGCTCAACCGCCTGGGTCACCCGCGCGAAACCGATTTCCTCCACTGCGCCGGCGGTCAGGTCAATCAGCGCTGCCACCAACGAACGCGCATTCGGTGGCATCGACTTCGGACCTAGAACGGATGTCATCGCAATCTACACAATGAGTTCGGGGCAATAGCCATAGCGCGCGTCGATGACCTTATTCAAAACCGTTCCTGAAAATCAGACAGAGCAAGTCGTCATAGTCGAAGATCAACACCCGTGCACTGCGGGCACCTAGCCTGGAGTGACGATTTTGCACAACGGGAAGTCGGACACAACGGCGTTGGGATCGGCAAGACAGGCTATCTCCCCCTCTGATTCAGTCGTTGGCCAAGACGCATCTGCCGATCGGATTCGACGATCAACTGCACAGGCTGAATTTTTTCGGCGTCCGGTTTACTGCGGATCCTGAATTCCACAGTCGTCAACTTCACTGGGTACGCAGCCCTGATCGGGATGGTTGGGCACCGCTGCCAAGAGCCAGTGCAAAATACGTGGCAAAGTCAACTCAACGCGAGCCGTCGCAACATCGCTACTGTCCTTAGAATGCGTGGCCAAACAGGTTGACGCCAGCCCAGAAGAAACTACTACCGCTAGGAACATCGCACTGACTTTGCGCATGGATAAGTACCGTCTTTATCGCAACACGATTCGTGTCATCGTCAGAATAGTCGAACATGTTCGACGCCTGCAAGCTACTGGATTCGCAGTGATGGGTAGCAGTACAGCTTGGCGATCGCTCGTGTCGCATTTCCCGAATCACGCAGGACGGAAGAATGCCAGGGATGAGTAAATATGGCTCGCCGCACGGCAATAGCGTGAGGCATATGCGCTCCGTGTGCTTACTGAGCGCCCTCTCGTATGTTGTTACAGGGATAAAATCGCGTCAGTTTTGCGCAAAGAGTCAAGACGTTTTCAAGATCGTAACCCGGCATTCGCAAAGCCGACGATTCCGGCGCATATCGAAGCGGGTGAAGGGCGGCCTGCGCTTGAAATACGAAACCACATTCAAATGCGGAGTGGGTTCGCTCGACCCGAAAGTACGAACGTAGTGCTCAACATCGCGCGCGCGCAACGCGCACGCTACGCCAAAACGAGCACCGCTGCACCATCGTCAAAGCCTTCCTGCGCTGGCTTCGACTGTTTTGATTGTCAGTTTCTGACGGGCAGGCAGCGGTCCACTTGGCCGGCCAGGGGTCGCCCCGGTCTGCCTTGCCGACGAGGCTCCCCCCGCAGACATCAAACTCAACCACTCGACTGCACGGACTTTTTTCGACGTGCGCGACCAAATAGTGGTCCTGTTTGCTCCCGCGTTCCGCGTATACCGGAGGAAGCGTTTCGTCGGTGTGCATGTCCGTAGCAAGGGCATTGCGCCGCCTGGATTACCGCAGCGTCACGCCGTGCGGAATTTTCGAAGCGACCCCAGCTTGCCATATAGGGAACGTTTGAATAACCACTACCACATCACCATTGCAACACCATCCGGTGCTCGCCACCCGGGAAAACCTGCGATTTGCATCTAGTAATTCTGGGGCTGGCGCGGCCCCTGAAGTGTTCAGAGGATCCTTGGATCCGCCTGAGAAGAACTTGCTGCGATCAATGCGATCCGCACACGTTCTGCGATGTAGCGCTATCCGCCCAACTTAGGAGAAATCATGGAAACGAGCAGCAAGTGGATCTTCGGTATCGTCATGGTACTGGCTGGTATCAATAGCGCCGTCGGCCAAGACGCCAGTACGGCGGGCACGCTGGCGCCGCTTCATCGCGCCGACGAGAACGGCAAGAGTGCGCTTCTAGACAAGCTGGGGAGAGGTCTTTACTTGATTGACCTTGCCGATCACGTAGCACCTAAACGAGACGGAAGTATGCCGATCAAGGGTTTGGCCGCGCACCATGACCGCGCTTTCCTGCAGGTACTGGCGGAGCTGAGCCTGCAATACGGCTTCACTCCGGTTTCTGCCACGAGCCTGGTCGGAAAAAGTGTTTCGGCTTATCTCGACGCGGGCCAGGTCGAGCAATTGCGCCGCGACGCGCGCGTCACGCTGATCACGGAAAACGAAGGCGTCCAGTTCAGCGCGGTGTGGACCGATCAACAAGTCGGCGGCGAGCGCACGCCATGGGGCGTTCAGGCCGTGGCGGGCGGCGGCAACAGCACCGGCACCCGTCGTGTCTACGTCCTGGATGGCGGTGTCGTACCGCATCCAGACCTCAACCTGGTCGAACATTTGTCGGCAACCGGAGGATCACCGACCGGCTGTCAGGGCCACGCTACGCATGTCGCCGGCATTATCGGCGCGAAACGCAATAATCACCATGTGCTCGGCGTCAATCCCAACGTGGCATTGGTCTCGGTTGCGATTGGCAGGGGCGGGACCGCCACGAGCGGCTGTTCCCAAAACGGCACCGATACTGACGTTTCCTTTGGAATGGAGTTGATCAAGCGTCGCATCACTAAGACTAACCAGGTAGGCATCGTCAACATTTCAATGAACAGTCGAAGATTTCGCGACGACCAAACGCTCGGCCTAAAGCTGCTCGAGCTGGTGCGGCCTGACCCGGTTAGCGGATACAAAGGCGCATTCGTCGTCCAGTCTGCCGGCAATGGATTTACTAATGCGTGCGACGTAGCGTATAACACGCCCAACCTCAGCGACGGCATCATGGTGGCCAGCGCGATCGACGCCAATGCCCAGCCTGCCCGGATGCTCAACAACATCCCCCGCTTTCGCAACGCCATCGACCTCGCCAGCCCTATTCCCGAATTTAACCGTGGCGCCAACTTCGGCAGCTGCGTCGATATCTGGGCGCCGGGCATCGACGTGCTTTCGACTTGGCCAATTACTTTGAGACCGCTTGGGTACGCACCGCTATCGGGCACATCGATGGCCGCACCGCATGTCGCGGGGCTGGCCTCGGTACTTGCCGAAACCCAGAATCTGCTCACGCCGGCACAGATCGAGGCCGCAGTGCGTGCCCGCATGATTACGCCGGCCTGGTCTACCGCGGCCATTCCGCGACTGAACCAGCAAGCAGTGTCGGCGCTGCCGACCGTCGAGTTCAAAGAGGGCGGTGTTTTCGTGCCCGCACCGTACGGCCGATCCGACCGCATGGATAGCGAACTGGTGAACCTTCAGTATGACTCCATCGGTGCCACCGGTTGCGGCTTGCGCGCGATGAAGAACGGTCAGCTCTGGCACCAGAACAGCAACATGCCGACGGTGCACTCATGGCCGTCCAGTTTCGTCGAGCGCGGCGAATATCGTTACGTGCTCGATTGCGGATCGGCAGGAAGCCCTCGCACCACGGTGACGCTGGACATGAAGATTCGGCGCCTCGCCTGGTCGATTAGTACCACCAGCACCGGACACCAGTGGCGTGAGTTCACCGGTATCTTGCCGCCGTTCCCGGTCAATGTGACCTGGGCCGCTGGCGAGCCCTTTCATCGACGCTTTGACAGCGACGGTGCGTTGTACTGCAATTCGAAGACGGTGGGCTTTATCAACACCACGCTCACGACACTGTCCGATAGCCCGGGGCTCGGCCCCGTGCACGATTTTGGAGTTGAAAACCTGCCCGACCCGCGCCCCGCTTTCGAGCAATTCGGCTGGGATGTGGTTTGCACCTATCCGGACCTTCGCACCGGCCGCGCCGTCGTATGGGGAACCCAGTCGCCCTGATCGATACTTCTGAAATTCGGCGCGCGAAGAATTCTTTCACTTAGGCCCTGCCTGGAATCGAGCTCTTCGACAGCCGCTGTGGACGAAGCGGAAAAACGTGCGCACCCGGTCCGCGACCGGGTGTGCGCTGTATCGATCACTCGAAGTCATTCGTGAACACCGCATCGACGATGCTGTTCGGCGTCACACCCAATGCAATGGACGCCGCACCAACGCCGATCGAATTGCGCGATGAACTTGGGGCCGGGATCGAACGTGATCCCGGGCTACGCAATGAGTTCGGCGCAATGGCCATAACGCGCGTCGATGACCTTATTCATAACCGTTCCGGAAAAT
>JANMSL010000076.1:0-1709 GCA_031389245.1 Lysobacterales bacterium
CGGTGCCTACGAAGTCACGCTGAAGATCCGGCCGCGCTTCGTCAACGAGCGCTGCACCGGCTGCGGCGATTGCGCGCGGGCGGTGAGCGCCAAGATCGCCAACCCCAGCAACTACGGCCTCGACGAGATCTCGGCCGCCTACCTGCCGCATGGCATGGCCTACCCGCAGCGCTATGTCATCGACCCGTCGATCGTCGGCACCGCCGAGGGTCAGTTGGCCAAGGCCGCGTGCAAGGTCGATGCGGTCGACCTGGAGATGAAGGAAGAGACGCTGACGCTCAACGTCGGCGCCGTCATCTGGGCCACCGGCTGGAAGCCCTACGACGCGGCGCTGATCCAGCCCTATGGCTATGGGCAGTTCCCGAACGTGCTCACCAGCCTGGAGTTCGAGCGCCTGGCCGACCCGGCCGGCCCCACCGGCGGGCAACTGCTGCGCCCTTCAGACGGCCAGCCGGCGAGGAATATCGCCTTCATCCAGTGCGCCGGTTCGCGCGACGAAAACCATCTGCGTCACTGTTCGCGCATCTGCTGCATGGCTTCGCTCAAGCAAACGCATTACGTGCGCGAGAAATTCCCTGATGGCGGCAAGTCGACCATTTACTACATCGACATCCGCGCGATCGACCGCTTCGAGGATTTCTATCAAAAAGTGCAGGCCGATCCGACGGTGACTTTCATCAAATCCAAGGTGGCAAAAATTACCGAGGACGAGAGAGGCAACCCGGTGTGCTGGGGCGTCGATACCGAAGGCTACAAGCGCTACACCACCGCGCATGACCTGGTGGTGCTGGCTGTGGGAATGGAGCCGTCGGTCAAAGGCATCAATATTCCAGGCCACATTGCGTCTGATTCCAGCGGCTTCATCGAAGCCGACCCGGCTAACGGCGCCGTGTTCGGCGCCGGCTGCGCAACCAATGCGCTGGATGTGAACCGTGCAGTGCAATCGGCGACTGCGGCGGCATTGAGAGCCATCCAGGTTGTGAACAAAGTAGCAAAGGCGGAGGCTTAACATGGCAGACATCAAGGTTGCAGCGTATATCTGCAAGGGCTGCGGTCTGGGCGAGCGCCTGGACGCAGACGCGCTGGTCAAGATTGCACAGAAAAACGGCAAAGTGCCGATGACCAAAACGCACGATTTCCTGTGTAACGCCGATGGCGTGGCGATGATCGGGAACGACATTGCCAACGAAGGCGTCACCCACGTCATGATCGGCGCTTGCTCGCGTCGTTCTAAAACCGAGGCGTTCAATTTCCCGGGGACCGTGGTCGCGCGTGCCAATCTGCGCGAAGGCGTGATCTGGATTCGCCCCGACACCGACGAAGCGCGCGAGACCACCCAGGAAATGGCGGAAGACTATATCCGCATGGGCTGTGCCGAAGTGAAGGCGATGACCGCCCCCGCCGGCAACCCCAACACCGGTGGCAGCAAGACCTTGCTGGTGGTGGGCGGCGGTATCACCGGCATGACGACGGCGATTGAGGCATCGAAAACCGGGTACTCGGTGGTGCTGGTGGAAAAAACCGGTTCACTCGGCGGTTGGGCCGGCAAGCTATACAAGCGGGTCCCAGTACACGAGCCCTACAAGTCTCCGGCGGACACCGGCGTCGCCGATCTCGCCTCGCAGATTATGGCCGACAGCAATATCAAGCTGTATCTCAACGCCACCATCGCCAAAACAGACGGCTCGCCCGGCAAGTTCGTCGTGGAT
>JANMSL010000091.1:0-2160 GCA_031389245.1 Lysobacterales bacterium
GCGGGATGGAAGACGACATGGGCAAGCCGATGACCCCGATGGCGCCGCCCGCTGCCGGCGGCATGGGCATGGACATGATGAAGATGATGGAGATGATGCAGCCGATGATGAGCGGCAAATCGATGAGCGGCACCAATGCGATGGGTGGCGTGAACAGCGCAACAGCGATGGCGACGCCCTCTGCCTTGCCCGGGTTCCCAGGTCAATCGCACCTGTATCACATTGGCGCGACGGGCTTCTTTCTCGATCATCCAGAGCATATCTCGCTGACCACGGCACAACAGCAAATGCTCGCCCAGCACAAACAGCAGGCGCTGCTCAAGCAGACCGAGCAACAAGGCCAGATCGACGCTGCCGAGCAAGCGCTGTGGCAGCTGACGGGTGCTGACCAACCGCAAATCGGCGAGATCGAGAAGAAGACGCGCGAGATCGAGCGGCTGCGCGGTGATCAGCGCGCAACCTACATTCGCGCAGTTGGCGGCGCAGCCGTGGTGCTCACCGATGAGCAACGCAAGCAGCTCGTCGGCCTGGCGCCGGCTCAACCGATGTCTGCCCCGGCTCCGATGGCCATGCCCGACGACGGCATGCCCATGCCCGAAGAGCCGGGGGATATGTAAGGACTCTCATGAACGCCGCCAAATTTGCACGCGCCGTCAAGCGTCCTGATCGGCTTGATTGCAGCGGGGGTCGCATATGACACTGATCATTACGCCTTGCTCCCGCCGCATATTTGTTCAAGGTGCCAGCGCTGGCGTCGCACTCGGCGCACTCGCTTCATCGTCTGCGCGTGCGCTCGAATCGGGCGTCCGCCGAGGTGAGTTGGTCGGCACGGAATTCGATCTCGAGATCGCAGAGTTGCCGGTCAATTTTACCGGTCGGTCGAGCATCGCCACGGCGGTAAACGGACAAGTGCCGGCACCGCTGTTGCGCGTTCGCGAAGGCGACACTGTGACCTTGCGCGTCACCAATCGCTTGAGGGAGATGACGTCCATCCATTGGCATGGCCTGCTGGTTCCTCCCGAGATGGACGGCGTGCCCGGTATCAGTTTCCCTGGCATTGCGCCGGGGACCACTTTTACTTATCGATTCACCCTGCGCCAAAGCGGGACCTACTGGTACCACGCGCACACTTTGCACGAGCAAACCGGTCTGTATGGCGCGTTGATCGTCGAACCACGCGTGGTCGAACGTATCCGTGCAGATCGCGACTACGCAGTGCTGCTCAGCGACTGGACCGACGAGCAGCCGTTGCAGGTATTCCTGAACCTGAAGAAGATGGGCGGCTACTACAACTTTGGATTGCCAACGGCGGGTGCTTTCGTCGCCGATATTGCGCGCCTCGGCCCGTCCCGGGCGTTGTCCCGGCGCGCGATGTGGAACCGCGCGCGGATGAACGCGACCGACTACAGCGATGTCTCGGCCCAGACGTACACCTATTTGATGAACGGCGAATCGCCTGCCAGCAACTGGACCGGCATCGCGCGCGCTGGCGAGCGCGTGCGGCTGCGATTCATCGGCGCCGGCACCGCAACTTTTTTTGACGTGCGCATCCCTGGACTCAAACTCACCGTGGTTGCTACCGATGGACAAGACGTCGAGCCCGTGGAGGTCGACGAGTTTCGCGTCGGCCCCGGCGAAACGTTTGATGTGATGGTGCAAATGCCTGACGACCGCGCCCATACGATTTTCGCGCAATCCATGGACCGTAGCGGGTTTGCCCGCGGCACCTTGGCGCCGCAGGCCGGCATGGCAGCGGAGGTTCCAAAGACCGACGCGCCGGTCTGGCTCACTGAGGTCGACATGATGGGTGCGATGGGGGCGATGTCATCCATGCCCTCCATGCCATCGACAGCGAGCGGTGCTGATCCAAAGGTCAGGAAGGCCAATCACGCCCGCAGCGAGTACGGATCGGGCGTGGACATGCGCGTCGACAACCCGCGCGACTCGCTGGACGATCCCGGTGTGAATCTGCGCGACAACGGCAGACGCGTGCTGACCTATGCCGATCTGCGCACGCTGGGTGGCGCGCTGGACCGTCGCGAGCCCGATCGCGATATCGAGCTGCACCTCACCGGCAACATGGAGCGCTTTCAGTGGTCGATCGATGGCGTGAAGCTCAGCGATGCCAAACCCATACATTTCCGCGAGGGTGAACGTCTG
>JANMSL010000146.1:0-4044 GCA_031389245.1 Lysobacterales bacterium
GCTCGACGTAGTAGGCCGCCGAGCAGATCATGGTCTGGATGGCATGGAACCCCCACCACGCAAGCACCAGGAGGACCATGCGGCTCTTTGGGGCGAGCATCCGCACCAGGGGTAGCAGGGCGAGGATTGCGAACGATCCCAGGCCCTTTGAGACGATGCCCCGATCAGCCGGCTCGGCCAGCAGGTAGCCATACTCGCGCACGACACCCACCGACAGCAGGTACAGCCAGAGGCTAGAGGGGCTCCGTAGGGCCACCGCCGCCGCCCCCGCCGGTCGTCTTCGACACCTTGGGAGGTGTCCAGCCGTTCGCAATGAGCCAGGCGCGAACGCTCGGCCGCGAAATCAGCCACTCGATCAGTTTGTCGGGCATGTCAGCCTTTCAGGATAGATATCAGGATAGATATCCGTTGAACAGCACCTGCACGGCCTTGCCAGCCGCAATGTTGGCTGCCGTCAGCGCAAATGCCGATCCGCCAGCATCGGCGTTGAACTGGAAGAACAGCCGGGTTCGCGTGACGCCGTTGATGTTGATCGACGAAAACCCAGCCGTCACTGTCACCGCCGTAGCCGTGCTGTTGAATTGGATCGCCGCAGACATGATCCCGTCCGCGGCCTTCTGGTCAGGCACGTCGAGCCAGAACAGATTGGTTGTCGTGCCGCCGATTTTCCCGCCAGATACGAACGCGGTCGATGCGTCCGCACCCGTCGGCGTGTTGGCAAGCGTCGAGCTGAACCCGTTCACCTTGGCGGCGAAGTTCGTCGCCCCGTTGACGCCGGGATCCGTGATCTTGTGCTGTAGCGTGCCGGCTGAATTGATGAGGGTCAACGCGAAGCATTGAGGCCGCTGCCCGGCGTACTCGCTGCTGTAGTTGCCCTCGCCGTTGCGTGACCCTGCCGTGGCGTTACCTCCGAAGTAGGTGCCATCGGCGCGCTTCATGTTGCCATTGCTGACAGTGATGCCGGCCGGGGTAATGCCGAAGACGAGATTGAACGGGCGAACCGACCAGGTGGCGCAGGACGCGCCCAGTTCGACCAGGTGCGAAATCGTGGTCCCGTTGGCGAGTGCGACGATCAGGCCACTCACGTCAGCATTGCCTGAGAGTTTCAGCGGCACGCAGGAATTGCCGGGCGCCTCAATTTCAAGACCGTCAACGTCGCACAGGTTCAGCTCGCAGGCAGTCACCGTGCTGGCGTATGGGATCAGCTTCGAGGCCATGTTGGCAACGCCGACGATCCGAATGCCGCTTTTGCAATCGTAGGTCGCAATGGCGTCGTAATAGGCCACGTTGCCGCTGACATCGAAGCCCCACAGGGCAGACGCCCCGTTCACGTCGCGCACGAACAGGTCGCGCAAGTGCCCCTCAGTGCCGTGCTGCGTGGCCCCGTAACCCAGGCGCAAGCCGTAGGTGATGTCGGCTAGGGAACGCGCGTACTGGGCAAAGCCTTCGAGCACGATCTTTGTGGCGTTGCCGGCGTCGCCGAACCAGACCCCCGTCGTGCCTGTCTTGGCGACGAAGTTGGTCAGGTGGCGCCCTGCCCCATACATCCTGAAGGCGGGCGGGAAAGACAACGCACCCACAACGAAATTGCCCGGCCCGGTGTAGATGGGGTGAATTGATACGTCACTCGCGCCGTCTGAGCAAGTGGCCGCAACAGCCGCAGTGAATGCCGCCGCAGAATCCGTTCCAAAGCCATCGGCAATGACACCATCACCCTTTGCACCAAACCAATGGGGCAAAATCCACGGCACTGAGCCGGCCGCGAATTTGACGGTGCCACTGCCAGCGAAGCACCGTGTGGCGCCGCAGGTAAATGGCCCGTTGATCGTGAGCGTGAATCCCGTGGTTGTGATGACGCCAGTGGTCGTGCAGACCACATCCACCGTCGCGCCAATGGTCAGGTTTGCCGTCAGCGACTTGGCGTCGTTGACGATCAGCCGCTTGCCAGCCGCCGCCGCCACGGCATTGGCCAACGTGTCGAAGTCGGCCGAGCGAATGTCTTCCTCGTTGCGCGCGTGCTGCGTGCGCGCTACGCCGCCAGTCGCGGTGTTCTTCGTGCCGACCAGCGCATCGCCCTTGGCTGCGTCTGCGGTGTTGGCGAGGTCTGTCAACGCCGCAGCCGCCGATCCGGTGCCGTCGTAGAGCTGCCGGATGAAGGCCGCGTGCGCCCGAATGAAGTTGTCGCCATCAATGGGCGAGTCGGCCCCGGCCGGGCTGTTGCTGGACGCAACTGCGTTCAGATCGGTTATGACGCTTGGGATGGGCATGGGTTTCTTTTCAGGCTGGCGAAACGATCATCTTGCTGGCTGGTATGGCGCGGGATAGATTGAGCTCATGAAAACCATCTTCGTCCTGTTGGCACTCTTCGTCGGCGCCGCCAACGCCCAGACCTTCGGCCTTCATCTTGTCAGCGGGCATGCTCACGGCGGGTACAACAACGTCAATCCAGGCGTGTATGTCCGCCTCGACAATGGGGCCACGCTCGGAACCTTCCGCAACAGCCACTCCAGACAAAGCGTGTACGCAGGCTACACAGTCGAGAAGTCTTGGAACGGATTCAGCGCAGCGTTGACCGTTGGCGGAATCACCGGCTACAAGGAGGCGTCCGTCATGGTCCTTGCCGTACCAAGCGTTGCCTATTCCGGTGTTCGCCTCGGCATTATCCCTCGCCCAATGAAAGGCGGATCGGCTGCGCTGCATTTGATGGTCGAGAAGCATTACTAGACGCCGGTGCGGAACATGGTCAGCATCATACGATGCGGTAGGTAAAGGAAAATGCCCACTGATTCGATCCAGTATCGGCCGAAGACCTAGTGCTGAAATTTGCTCTGTCATTAGCGGAATCGGCAGTAATCAGTGCCGTCATAGTCACGTCAGAAACGTCCTTTGAGGCTCCTGTGCCTCCGCATTGCTCTGAAGCCGCAAAATTAGAAGCAACTGGTAGCGACATACCCCATTGAGTGTTTGTGTTGGCGGCCGTCGGGTCCATCACCAATAATCCAGAAACTGCCACCACGCTACCTACTCGCATCCATTGACACACAAACGGAGTCAGCGACGTAACATTGGTTATCGCGGTCAGTGTCGGCGTGTACGTCCCCGCGCTTGCGGTTTGCAGGTCTGTCGGCAATCTCGCTGTAGGAACCGTCCCGCTTGTCAGGTTCGATGCGTTCAGCGCTGTAGCCACTGCATACGGGCTTGTCCACCCATTCCCGCTGTTCGCCATGATCGACGCGATGAACGCCGCTAGCGCGCGGATGTGGTTGTCTCCATCCGCGGGCGTGTCGCCGCCTGCCGGGGAGTTGCTGGCGATGGTCGTTGACAGATCGGTGATGAGGGTCGGGACGGGCATAATCAGCCTGTGGATAGATTTTGGATCGCCTTGGCCACGCCATTCATGGCGCTGATTTTCTTGCTGACGGCGAAGTTATTGCTGGCCATATTGCGCCGACTGATAGCCAAGAAGTCCTGGCGCCAACGCTTTCGCCAATAGGCCAACTTCAGAAGGCGTTGCGGTGTCGATTCTCTGCGCGATACGCACTAGGCGTTGCGCCTCGAACGGCGACAACAGTCCTGCGGCAAGCGATTGCTGAATCCGCTCCTCTGCCGTTTTCATGGCGAACTGCGGAACTCGCATGGCGGTTTGCGCAATCGTTGAACTTGTCCACGATTTAGGCACACCCATCGGGCCGGCGAGATTGCCGAGCAGGTTTTGCGATGCGAGCATCTTCGCCGTCTGGCTTCCTGGCCCGTTCGCCGCTCTGGACAGATTCGACACTGTTTCCAGCTCATCGCGCACGGCATTGATGCGGGCCATTTGCGAAGGCGTCATGAAGTCCTCTAGCGACTTCGGTGCGCCCTTGAATCCGGTTGCCTGCTTGATAAGCTGCTGCTCGTTATTGAGCGCACGAGAAAACGCATTCGCTTGGAGCGTTCTGTTGCCGCTGAAATCCCGGATTGCGCCGCTGGTAGATTCTGCAAGCCGTTGGCCCACTTGCGCACGATTTACTGGCACCGAATTGAACATGAATTCAGCGTCAGCCT
>JANMSL010000192.1:0-7060 GCA_031389245.1 Lysobacterales bacterium
CGCGCTTCGGCACCGGCGCAGCCATCGCGAACAGCTCTTCCTCTTCAACGGGCCTGGGCTTGCGCGATATTCCCTGCGGAAACAGTCGTTTGAACGCGAGTGCAAACGCGCAGCCGCCGCTCAGCAGCGCAATCATCAACAGACCCGCAATACTGCGCGAATCCAGCGGCGGAAAGATCATTCCTGGCTTGAACCGATCGCTGCGTTGCGCTGCCACCCGGAAATGACTCTCAGGGATGGACTCGATGTACTGGTTCTCAGCGGCCTGGTCGGCGACCACGCTGCCGACACGCCGCAAAGTCCACTCAGACCCCTTGCTCGATCCCTGCCGGAGATCTAGCGCGCCGCCAAATGCGCCATTCCCCAGCGCAGCGAGCAAGTTGTCCAGCGGCAGCAACACGTAGACGTAGGCGATCACCTGGTCGCCTTGACGCACAGAGTGCGCCATTGCCAAGCAATCATCCTCGCCTGTAACGCAATGGTGCGCCTGGGCGCGCGCACGTTCGCCATTCTCGCGCGCATCCGCCAGCACATCGGCCTTGGCATAGCCGAAGACCGAAAGATCAGCATCCACCAGTTCCGGCAGATCAGGAGAGAAAAATTGGGCAAAGTTCAGCCCCGGCATGCGCGCCTTGAGCGCAGCTTCAGCCTGCTCGCGGCCTTGACCGTGCAAAGACACAAGATTCGAACGAATGCCGTCATGATCAAGCGCTGCAGCAAACTTGTCCTGCTCCGCACTTACCAGCGCACCGATACGGGAAACCGCGCTCTTCTGTTCACTCAGCAATCCGTCAAGCGCCCGGTTTTCAAGCCAGACCATTGCCGCTTGAAACACACTCAAACCGGCAATCACCAACATCACCACCAACCCGACGCTCATGCCGATCTGCACGAGATTGAGCTCCGCCGTCTTGCCTGACATCGCCGATTCCAGCGCGGTTTGTTTCTTGCCGAAACTGAGCATAGAGGTCCTTGATTCAAGTTCGCCCGGTATGGCCAAAACCGCCACTACCGCGCGCACTCTGGGCGAATTCTTGTACAACTCGAAAACTGGCACGTACCACCGGCAAAATTACCAGTTGCGCAATGCGATCTCCGGGCTGGATGGTAAAGGCGTCTGCGGCGCGGTTCCAGCAGGACACCATCAGCGGCCCCTGGTAATCGGCATCGATCAATCCAACCAGATTACCCAGCACGATACCCTGCTTGTGACCCAGACCGGAGCGCGGCAGGATCACGGCTGCCAACTCGGGGTTGCCGATGTGCAGGGAGAACCCCGTGGAAATCAATGTACAGGCGCCCCCTTCCAGGGTGAACGGAGCCTCTACCATCGCGCGCAAATCCATGCCCGCAGATGCGTCCGTCGCGTAGGCAGGCAACGGAAAGTCGCGGCCCAAACGGGGGTCAAGGATGCGCAGATCAATACAGTGATTCACCCAGGCGAACTCCGCGCCGGTAAGCGCTGCAAAATATGGTGCAGCAACTGTTGTGCAATCACTGCCTTGGGGGCGTGCGCCAGGGCGCACAAACCGCCATCCCATACCAAGGTGACTTCATTGCACTCAGCCTCGAAGCCGCTGCCGTCAACCCCCACCTGATTGGCACAAATCATGTCAAGCCGTTTGCGCTGTAACTTGCCCTGGGCGTTGGCCAGGAGATCGTTGGTTTCGGCAGCGAAGCCGACCACGAACGGGCGCGTTGGCAGGGCCGCCACTTCAGCGACGATATCCGGATTGGGCATTAGGTCCAGTTGCATCGACGCTGCCGATCGCTTGATCTTGATCGACTGCGGAGCCGCTGGCCGATAGTCCGCAACCGCAGCTGCGGCGATAAAGATATCTTGCCCAACGACTTCTCTCAGCACGGCATCGCGCATTTGGCTGGCACTTCGCACGTCTACTCTACGAACTCCCTGCGGAGTGGGCAGCGAAACCGGTCCGGCAATCAGCACCGTCACCGCGCCTAGACGCTGAGCTTCGGCTGCGATCGCAAAGCCCATGCGCCCAGAGCTACGATTGCCGATGAAGCGCGCGGGATCAATGTCTTCGTAAGTGGGGCCGGCATTGATCAGCACTCGCCGACCCGCCAATGGCCCCGGCGTCAGCCCAAGCAATGAGAGGATCGACTGCACGATCTGCGGCGGCTCCGCCATGCGACCGACACCCGTTTCGCCGCAAGCCTGTTCGCCTTCAGTGGGTCCCACCAGGCGAATGCCACGATCCAGCAGCTGCGCACAATTGAATTCTGTGGCTGCATTTGCCCACATCAACCGGTTCATAGCAGGCGCAAGCAGCAGCGGCGCGGCAGTCGCCAGGCACAGTGTGGTCAATAGATCCGGCGCCATTCCATGCGCCAATCGGGACATGAAGTCGGCACTTGCAGGCGCTACCACTACCAGATCCGCCCAACGCGCGAGTTCAATATGCCCCATGGCCGCCTCGGCGGCGCTATCAAACAAGTCAGTACGCACGGGGCGACCGGAAAGCGCTTGAAAACTCAGTGGTGCAACAAATTGCTGAGCCGACTGCGTCATCACCACCTGCACTTCGGCGCCGAGTGCGATGAGCTGGCGGGTCACCTCACAAGCTTTGTAGGCGGCAATCCCACCGGTCACGCCCAACAGCACACGTTTGCTGTCCAAACTGCGGTCATCCAAACTGTGGTTATGCAAGAGTTGTTTGTCCAAGTCGTCGCTCACGTGTTTGCATTTCCCTGAGACTGGGAAATATCTTACCGATACTAGAGGAAGTTTCCGGCTGCGAATGCGCAACGAAGGCGATATTTTGTGCGTTCCCGTCGACAACGCCCGATCGAGTCCGTACCCATGCGAATCAGCGAAATGCCTGCGCGTCAACGTCCGCGCGAGCGTTTATTGAGTCTGGGTTCGGCCGCATTGTCGGACGCGGAACTACTTGCCTTGTTCCTGCGCACAGGGGTTCGCGGAAGCAACGTGATTGAATTGGCGCAACAATTGCTGAACACGCACCAGGGTCTGGCCGGACTGATGAGCCTGGATCCACCCGCTCTGTTGCGCGCGCGCGGGCTAGGACCGGCCAAGACTTGTCAATTACTGGCCGCATTGGAGCTTAGCAGGCGCTACCTGGAGTCTCGACTGCAGTACGAGTCGGTTTTCAGCGATCCCGTCCGGGCGGGCGAATTCATTGGCCTGAAACTGCGCCAGTATCCGAACGAGGTGTTCGCCGTCGCGTTTCTTGATGCCCAGTACCGCTTGCTGGCATTCGAAGAGCTGTTTCGCGGCAGCATCAGCAGTACCGAGGTACATCCGCGGGAAATTGTGCGTCGCGCCCTGGCACACAATGCGGCCGCGGTGATCCTGGCGCACAACCATCCTTCAGGCCTTGCTGAACCGAGTCAGGCCGACCGCTTGTTGACGGCGCGCATCGTTGAGACCCTCGCCCTGATCGGAGTGCGCGTGCTTGATCATCTGATTGTCGGCCACGGCCGCCCGATCTCCTTGGCCGAACGCGGGATGCTGTGAACCATGCGTCGGCATGCGCCGCGAGACTGAGTGCCTCGCGGTAGCGGTTGATGCTCGGGATTGGACACGCGGAGCTTGTGCATCTCCTGGTTGTCCGTGGACTCGCCGACTTTGCGTGCGCTGGTCAACCTCGCGCTTATGCCCCACTTGATCGCCACAAGATGTGATCGTTTCCACACGGGCCCGAGCTTGCCTATACTGCACTGAACGCACCAGGAGCTGGGCTTCGCCCGAATTCAGTGATCAGTGGCCTTGACCAGAATTTTCCGCCGGACACGGTGGAACTGCAGCTCGCCGATCCGGACCAGGCCCGGCGCGAGATTCAATCGCGGCGTGCCGACATTCTGGCGCTGTTTGCTCAACGCCGCGTTCTACTCGTCGAAGGCTGCGGAAGGCAGATTGCTGACCAGTGGGACAAGGTAGAAGATGCGCTATGCCTCAGCCTGTGTCGACTCGCGCTGAGGCATGGGCGCTTCGGCCGCGATTTTCACCATTATCACAACGAATCGCATGCTCTGGAATTGCTGGATAGGCGCATTGGCCGCATGATGGCCGAACTTGGCGTGAATTCGTTGCGCGGAGAAGATTGGATTGCGCTGTCACTGTTCGCTTCGTGCCATGACCTGCGCCAACGCGAGAGTCTGGATACCGGCCATCCGATCGGCAGCAACGAAGCCGCCAGCATTGCTGAGACCCACCGAATCCTGGATCGCTGCGGGTTCGACCGACAGCGCGACCACGATCTCTATCTGGCACTGGAAATAATGATCGCCGGCAGCACGTTTGACGCCCGACCGGCCCCTATTGACCGCAAGCTTTACAACACCGCCGAAGTTATTCACACCGGCGGACCGCTGGCACCACACCTCGAGCGTGAAGTCGAGAAGATCAATCCCTCCTGGCGCCACGAGCCCAGTCTTCGGCGAGCCCTGGACCTGGCCTTGATCGCTTCGGACCTGGACACGGCCAACGTCGGCGAGAGTTTCGTTGATCTATGTGACAGCGCCGCTCGCCTTGCCGGCGAGCGGGAAATGCGCAGCGGTCGCTCGCTGGACCATGTTGAATCCGGTGCCCCGATGCTGAGCTTCCTGAGCACCGGGCAAGAGCGCTACTTCTTCGAACTGCATCGATTCTGCTCCGAACTCGGCGCCCGCGTCTATGCACCGGGCAAGGCAGCCAATGCTGAGAAGGTGCGCGAACTGTCACGGCAGTTGCGCGAGCGCTTCAGCACTCAAAGCGCTGCCAGCTTTACCGGCACCAATGTGCTGGACGCGCAACGCGAGCTGGCCTGGCAGCTGCTTTGAAAAAGTTTGCCTGTGGACTCCGCATCGCGCTCGAGTTCCGATCTACGCAATTTGCCACTGCATTGACCGAGTTTCGCTCTGCATGAACACCACAACCGCACGCGGCGACTCTATTGCCTGGGGTTACGTTCGCATGACTGCGTGGTCGATGATCATCGTCGGTGCCGTCGCGGCCTGTATGAGCTTGCTACCGGGCCTGATGGGCCTCATTTTGTTAGACGACGAAGTTGTGCAGGTGATGCACGAATCCACCGAGTTGGGGGCAATGCCTGCCTGGCTCGCGTTTGTGTTCTCGCACCTGCTGCACTTCTCAGTGCTGATGATGGGCTTGTCGCTGCTGACCATTGCGGCGGGCTTTGGCATGCTGCAACGCCAGCGCTGGGCGTTGTGGTGCAGCGTCGGCATGTTCTGCTTCGGTGCAGTCAGCAACTTGGTCGGCATTTGGTTGCACGCCGTGTTTCTGCACAACTTCCGCTTCTATTGGCAGGGCCTGCCGGAATGGACGATCACGATGGTCGAGGCCAACTACTGGACGGCGCAGATCAGCGGCGCGGTGTTTGCTGCCGTCTTCGCCGTGGGTTTTGGCTGGACCGCCTGGAAACTTGGCTCGGCACCGGTGCAAGCTGAGTTCGGCACTCCATGACTTAAGGATCCTCCGAAGCGCGGAGCCACGACTGCCCGCTGAGCCGGGGACGAAAAACCGCAGGTTTTTGCCGGTGTGGCAAGAAATAGCTGTGTGGCGAAGACGAGGTAGTGACTTATTCAGAGTTTTTTTAGGCATAGCCAGTGATCCAGTTAAACCCTTATCTTGAACTGTGCATCTATCGGTGCATTCCCAGCAGGAGTGCATCACCATGCAGTTGATCCCACGAATCGCCATGACGCTTGCCACATTGATCGTCACAATGCCGGCATTCGCAGAGCACGAGGATTGCGATATCGCGAGCAATTACTCGCTCGACCTAAAGGGCGAGGGCATCGCGTTCAGCAGCAAACTTGCCGCGCCGAATCACGTGCGCCTGAGCCGGGGACACCTGTATATCGATGGTCGAGAAGTAGCGCTCAACGCGCACGACCGCAAGGCAATCGACAATATCGAGAGCGAGATTCGTGGCATCGCCGCTGAGGCCGTGGTGATTGCCAGCGACGGCATCGACATCGCATTCGACGCATTGAGCGAGGTGAGCCGCGCGCTCATTGAGGACAGCAGCCGTCAAGCTGAAATGCTGCGCAGTATGGAAAAAACCCGCGCCATCGTGCAAACGCGGATTCGCGATGCCGTACTCAACCGTCCATTCGATGAAAAGGCGTTCGAAGCCCTGGTCGAATCGCAGATTGAGACCATGGCATCGGAACTGGTCAAGGTGGTCGTGGGTGAATTCGTGCCGCGGGCGATTGCTGCAGCGCTCAGTGGTGACGAAGCCGCAGTCAAAGCCATAGAGGCAAGGGCCGAGCGCCTGGAAGCCGAAATCGAGAACCGCATCGAAGGCAAGGCCAAGGAGATCGAGCGTCGTGCCAAGTTGTTGTGCCCGCGAGTGCGGTCACTGGTGGATCTGGAATCAAGCTTGGCGGTACGGCTCGCCGACGGAAGCCCGCTCAATCTGATCGAGAAATAGCCGGTGATGCTTGCCCGACGGTCGATCCACAGAGCACCGTTTCGTGCAACGCCGGCAATGCAATGCGCATCTTCCGATCACGGATTCAAGCAAGGCCGCGCGCCATTGTGCACGGCCTTGTCGTTTGTGCGGAAGCCCGACCTTATACCCACTCGGTCAATCCTTCCTCGGCGTTTACTCTCTTCCAGCTCGGTCGCGCCTTAACCCGCTCGAGCAGCGCACGGCATGCTGCCCACTCGGTGGCCGGCACCGGCATGTTGCGCGACCACCGCATCAGCATGACCGCGTAGAGATCAAGCACACTGAATTTGCTTCCGAGCATGAATGGCCCGCGCTCAGCCAGGTGCGCGTCGATTCGATTGAAGCAAGCTTCGATACGGGCCCGCGCTTCCTGCTTCACGCGGTCCGCCTGTTCGGCGCCGGCGATCTCGTCCGGATAAAACCAATGGCGAAATGCGGGCTGCAGCGTGTTCGCCAAATGCATTGTCCATTGCAGATAGGTGCCCCGTTCGGGCGAGCCGGGCATCGGCGCCAGCCCGCCCTCCGGATGGCGCTCGGCAAGCATGAGCAGCAATGCCGCCGCCTCGTTATGCGGACGGCCTTCGACGATCAGCGTGGGAACGACACCGTTGGGGTTGAGA
>JANMSL010000196.1:0-3092 GCA_031389245.1 Lysobacterales bacterium
CGGCGCTGCAACTGGCTGGACGCGATGTGTATGTGCGCGAGGGTTGTTACAACTGTCACTCGCAGATGATTCGCACGCTGCGATTCGAAACCGCGCGCTACGGGCACTATTCGCTCGCCGGCGAGTCGGTGTACGACCGTCCATTCCAGTGGGGCAGTAAACGCACTGGCCCTGATTTGGCGCGTGTCGGCGGGCGCTATAGCGACGATTGGCAGCGTCTGCACCTGATCGACCCACGCGTGGTAGTGCCCGAATCCAACATGCCGGGATTCCCCTGGCTGGTTGAGGCTCTGGTCGATGGCGATCTGGTCGCTAAAAAGATGCGACGCCTGCGCATGCTCGGCGATCCGTATAGCGATGCCGACATCCAGGGCGCGTCCGCGGCGGTCAACGGCAAGTCCGAGCTCGATGCGCTGGTCGCCTATCTGCAGGCGCTCGGCAAGTTTGGCCCGAAACTGGATTCGCGCGGTGTGACAGCCAAGGCATCGCAGCCATGAGCAGCGGATGGATTTCGGGCGTGGCCACGGCGCTGCTGCTGATTTGTTTTCTGGGCATCGTCGTCTGGGCCTGGAGCAGTCGCCGCAAGAACGAATTCGACCAGGCGGCCCGATTGCCGCTCGATGCGGATGACGCTGCGGACAACAAGGAGGTGCCGTTATGAGCTCCGCATGGTCGCTCTACATCGCGGTTTTCTCGCTGGTCAACGTCGTCGCATGCCTGTGGCTGCTGTGGTGGACCTCCCGACAACGCGGTGCAGATGCACAAGGATCGTCAAGTCAGACCACGGGTCACGACTGGGATGGGATCAAGGAATTCAACACGCCGCTGCCGAAGTGGTGGTTGAACCTGTTCTATCTCACCATCGGTTTTGCCTTCGTCTATCTTGCGCTGTACCCGGGGCTGGGTAGTTTTGCAGGCACCCAGGGTTGGTCCTCGGCAGCGCAGCATGATGCTGACGCCGCCGCTGCAGATGGCAGAATTCGACCGTTGTATGAGGCGTTCGCCAACAAGCCGTTCGAAGCTCTGCTGCACGACCCGCTGGCGCAACGTCTGGGTCGGTCCGTATTCGCCCATAACTGCACCACCTGCCATGGCTCGGATGCGCGCGGCGCCAAGGGATTTCCCAATCTGGCAGACCAGGACTGGCTTTGGGGCGGTACACCAGAAATCGTGCTCACCACCATTCTCGACGGACGCCAGGCCGTGATGCCCGCGATGGAGGCAGTGATCGGAGCGGGCTCGGTGCCGGCCGTCACCGTCTATGTGCAAAGCCTTTCCGGAATGGCCGCAGATCCGCAGTTGGCGGCGAAAGGCGAACAGCAATACAAGCTGATCTGTGCGGCCTGTCATGGCATGGACGGCAAGGGCAATCTGGCCTTGGGCGCACCCAATCTGACCGACGACGTGTGGCTCTACGGCGCCGATTTCGACAGCATTGCGCAGAGCATACGCAGCGGCCGCAATGGCATGATGCCTGCGCATCGCGACATCATCGGTGAAGACAAGGCGCGCGTAGTCGCGGCCTGGGTGATTGCGCAGAGCCAACCCGCGGCAGCTGACCATGGCAGCAAGTAAGCCGCGATGAACCAGCAGCCAGAGTCGGACGAAATCAACACAGCGGTGCACGATCGCACTGACCATCCGCCGCGCTCGATGGTGCAATGCATCGGCGCGATCCTGTGGCCTTCGTTCTTCGCCGCCGGGGTGGCGACCATGGTGCTGTTTGCTTTCGTGGATCCGTTGGCGCTGGCCGAAATCAGTTTCCCGCGATGGCATATTTCGCGCGAACTCGGGTACAGCGTCGGATTCTTCATGTTCTGGCTGTGCACGGCATCGAGCAGCCTGTTTACCTGGATTCTGTTGCGCCCTCCCCGTCGCTTCAACCCGCCGATCGAGCGCAACTGATGAGCAGGTTGATTCCAATTCAGATTGTCGGTGACGGCGCGATGTATGCGAGCGCCGCGAAAATCCACCCACGTGAAACCGACGGACGCCTGCAGCGGCTTCGCATTTTTGCCGTGTTCTGGTTGCTCGGCATGTTCTATGTTTTTCCCTGGCTGCGCTGGGGAGAGCGACAGATGGTGCTGTTCGATCTGCCGGCTCGAAAATTTTATGTGTTCGGGCTTTCCTTCTGGCCGCAGGATTTTGTCTATCTCTCCATGCTGCTGATGATGGCTGCGTTCGCGTTGTTTTTCTTCACGGCGTTGGCTGGGCGACTCTGGTGCGGTTATGCCTGCCCGCAGACCGTGTGGACCGAAGTGTTCTTGTGGATAGAACGCTGGACCGAGGGCACGCGCAGCCAACGCATCAAGCTGGATGCCGCGCCGTGGACCCGCGACAAGATTCTGCGCAAGGGCGCCAAGCAGTCGCTTTGGGTGGGCCTGTCGCTGTGGACTGGATTTACCTTCGTCGGCTTTTTCACGCCGATCCGTGAATTGGCGATTGAAGTGGTCAACCTGCAGCTGGGCAGTTGGGAGATCTTCTGGATCCTGTTCTATGGACTGGCAACTTATGGCAATGCCGGCTACCTGCGCGAACAGGTTTGCAAATACATGTGCCCCTATGCGCGCTTCCAGGGTGCCATGTTTGATCGAGATACCCTGATCATCGCCTACGACGAAAAGCGCGGTGAACCGCGCGGTGCCCGCCGCAGAGGTATACCCAGTTCCACGGCACAAACGCCGGCACGCACGATCGAAAGTGCGTCAGCGACTATCGCGACCCGGTCCGCTCCTACAAACGAAGCGCCCTTAACCACCCCCATCGATAAAACGAAGGATGCCTTGGCCCCCTTGAGTCAAGGGGGCGGTGGGGGATTTGGAATCAAACCAATCGAGGGCGGCAGCCCTTCGGGCGGTGGGGGATTTGGAATCACGTCGAGTGAGGGCGACAGCCCGAACCCGCAAATCGTGCAATCAACGCAGTCGCCTAGCGACTGCGTTGATTGCACGAATTGCGGCGTCGGGCTGGCGCCCTCGCGCCAAGTGCCTCCCAATCCCCCACCGCCCGAAGGGCTGTCGCCCTCGTTTGGTTTGATTCCAAATCCCTCACCGCCCGAAGGGCTGTCGCCCTCGATTGGTTTGATTCCAAAT
>JANMSL010000197.1:0-5740 GCA_031389245.1 Lysobacterales bacterium
CCGCGCTCCAGCACGCGTGGCGCTGACCGCGACCGGTGGTGTGCGCAGGCACTACGGCAGCTACAAACGCGATGCGGCGAACCGCCGTGGCGCGTTTTCGAAGCCGCCGTTGGACATGAACACGACATGGTCTCCGCTGCGCGTAATCGCGACCAGCCGATCCAGAAGCACGTCAACACTGGCTGCGGTTTCGCCTCGACCTGCAAGTGCATCAGTGACTTTCGCGGCATCCCAGGCAAGCTCGGGGCGATGCAGAAAAATGACGTGGTCGGCAGCGTGCAGCGAAGGCGCGAGTTCGGCTGCGTGTGCGCCCAGGCGCATCGAGTTGGAACGCGGCTCCATCGCCACAATAATCCGCGCCTTGCCGACGCGCGCACGCAGTCCCGCCAGTGTGGTGGCGATCGCGGTGGGATGATGGGCGAAGTCGTCGTAGGTGCTGATACCGCCGCCCTCGCCAACGATTTCCATGCGGCGTTTGGCGCTGAGGAATTCCGCGAGCGTCGGGATTGCCTGCTCGGCGCTTACACCCACGGCTTCGGCGGCTGCGATCGCGGCCAATGCATTCATCACGTTGTGACGCCCGAGCAGATTCCACTCTACGACGCCGATGCATTCGCCGCGGCGGATGAGTTCGAAGCGCGAGCCATCTGCAACCAGCAAGCGCGCCTGCCATGGTGTATCGCCGGGGACGGCATCGTGCGCAATGGCAAAGCGCTCGACCGCGGTCCAACATCCCATCGCCAACACTTCAGCCAGACGCGCATCCTCGCCATTGACGATGAGCCTTCCGTTGCCGGGCACGGTGCGTACCAGATGGTGGAACTGCTTCTGGATCGCAGCGACGTTCTCAAAGATGTCGGCGTGGTCGTACTCGAGATTGTTGAGAATCGCCACTTCGGGTCGGTAATGCACAAACTTCGAACGCTTGTCGAAAAAAGCAGTGTCGTATTCGTCGGCTTCCACCACAAAGGGAAGCCCCTGCCCCAAGCGCGCCGAAACGCCGAAGTTTTCGGGTACGCCGCCGACCAGAAAACCAGGCTGCTGGCCACAGGCCTGCAAGATCCAGGCGAGCAGACTGCTGGTCGTGGTCTTGCCGTGCGTGCCCGCGACAGCGAGTACGCGACGGCCCGGCAGTACGCGTTCGCCCAGCCACTGCGGTCCAGAGACGTAGCGCAGGCCAGCATTCAGCACATGCTCCACGGCGGGATTGCCACGCGAAGTGGCGTTGCCAACCAGCACCAGGTCCGGCGCGGGCTGCAGATGCTCGGCGCGATAGCCCGACTGCAAGTCGATGCCGAGTGCGCGCAGTTGATCACTCATCGGTGGATAGACATTCTGATCCGAGCCGGCGACAACATCGCCCAACTCGCGGGCCAAGGCTGCGAGCCCACCCATGAAGGTGCCGCAGATGCCGAGAATATTCAGGTTCATGGGCGGGTTATGGCGGGACATGGGTAAACATCTTCATCAGCGAGAGCGTTAGCGTCGCTTCCGCCACCAACAGTGCCAGAGACACCAGAAACGCCATTGCCCAGCGATATTCGGTGGCGCCGCGCAGAATCCACGTACGCACCCACAGCAACCAAAAGAACACCGGCATCAACAGCAACATCAACACCGCCTGCACCGCCGAAATCTGCTTCTGGTCCTGCGGCAACGGCCAAAGCACCAGCAACAGCGGCGCCGAAAAAATCGAGAAGGTAAGCGTCGCCAATGTCAACGCGATCGCCGTTTGCACAAAGCGCGCTGCTTTGCCCGCTCCCTGCAGCAGCAAGAACAGCAACCCCAGCGCGATGCCCATGCGCACGAGGATCCACAGCGGCGATGTGCCGCTGTTTTCCAGCATCGAAGCCAACGCGATATCCAGCGCCAGCGTCGCTGCCAGCAGCACAGCAAGCAGCCGCGGCGAATGCGGCATGTCGTCGCCGCCGGCGCGAAACGTCAGTAGGCGCCAGCAGGCTTGGGTCAGTGCGCGCATGCCAACCGCTTGTTTAGAATCCCTGGAAGTGCTTCGCTATGCGGTATCACTCGCCATGGATGTCGCAAAGCTTGAACAGTTCTCGCCCACCCACTTTGGTAGATGCCCGCCAACTGGCGTGCCCGCAACCCGTGCTGATGCTGCGACAGGCGTTGAAGCGAATGCGGCCGGGTGAGCACGTGACCTTGTTGACTACAGATGCGATGGCCAGCGTCGACGTGCGCGCTTTTTGCCTGCGAGCCGGACACGAACTGCTGTTGGAGGTGAACTGCGGCGATCACTTGAGTTTTTCGGTCGAACGCACGTGAACTATGCTGGGGCACGAAGAGCGGCAAGTATGCGGGCATTCACCTGGTCCATGTCGCCGACGCCATCGACCTCGACCAGCTTGTCGCCTGCGCGATAGAAGTCAATCACCGGCTCAGTCTGTTGCGCATAAACACGCAGTCGTTCACGTACGGTCTCAGGCGTATCGTCCTTGCGCCCCTCGGCTTGCGCACGCCCGGCCAAACGCGACACGATCAGCTCGCTCGCGACTTGCAGCAGCACCACGACATCAAGCGGTTGTTGCAGGCGCGCCAACAGAGAATCGAGCGCATTGGCCTGAATGAGGTTGCGCGGATAGCCATCGAGAATGAAACCACGCGCCGTGTCCGGTTCCGCCAGACGTGCTTCGAGCATGCCGAGCACAACATCGTCCGAGACCAGCTGCCCGGCGTCCATCACCGTTTTCGCTTTCATGCCCAGCTCAGTACCGGCCTTGACCTGAGCACGCAGCAGGTCGCCGGTCGAAATATGGGCGATGCCCAGTTCGGTCTTGACCTTGGAGGCCTGCGTGCCTTTGCCCGAGCCGGGCGCGCCGAGAAAAACAGTCCGCATGAGAAGTTTCCGGGAGGTCCAGGCTTGGCGACGACTACAACGTCGCCGAACGCCGGGATAGTTAAGGGGTTGGGTCAACCGTAGCGGCAAGCCCCAGGCACGTCAATTTGCCCGCGAGCGCGAACGCTGGCTTTTCAGCGGTAATCGCCCTTATCGAGTAGCGAGTGCGCCGATGGCAGTTGATCTTCGGTGTTGGCGCAGGGAGCGTGCGGCGTGCGAGCAACCCAGCATTCTCGAACGCTCCGCAGTAATGGTGGGTTGCAACCACCCTTCTGCACGCCGGGACGTATGTCTTCAGGACCAGCGGAGCAAGCCGCGTTACAAGGCCGGCTCCTCAGCTACCCACTTTGGTCTGCAGGTAAGCCGCTTCACCGAGTCGCTCGATCAGCCCCAACTGGGTTTCAATCCAGTCGATGTGTTCCTCTTCTGAATCGAGGATCGCCTCGAACAATCCGCGCGTTCCAAAATCGCCGACTGTCTCGCAGTGGCGGATTCCGGCTTGCAGATCCGGAATTGCCATTTTTTCCAATTTGAGATCGCAGGCCAAGGCTTCTTTCGGCGTCTCGCCAATCATCAGCTTGTCGAGCTTCTGCAGGTTGGGCAGACCTTGGAGAAACAAGATGCGCTCGATCAACCGATCGGCATGCTTCATCTCGTCGATCGACTCCTTGTGCTCGTATTCGGCTAATTCCTTCAGGCCCCAATTCTTGAACATCTTGGCGTGCAGGAAATACTGGTTGATCGCCGTCAGTTCGTTGGTCAGCGCCTTGTTGAGGTGCTCGATGGTCTTGGCGTCGCCGCGCATTGCAATCTCTCCCTGAGAATTGCGCGCACTTTAGCAAGTTGCAGGGCAGCGTTCCGGTAGCAAGTGCAAATCGGCCGAGCTTGATCCACGTCACCGACCGGCCCGCGTGCGCGCAGCAGGTTTCGCGTCAGGCGACTTGGCGAAACGGCAGCACGTTGTCACCCGCGACCGCCTGATCCATAGCCAGAGCATGTTCGGACAGCAGGTTGGAGGCAAATTCGCGGCAGCATCCGCAGCCGCTACCGCAACCGGTACGCGCTGTCAGCGCATCCATATCGCGCACTCCGGCACAGGCTGCGGCACGGACCGCGGTCTCGGTAACGGCGTTGCAAACGCAGACGTACATGGCGGTCCTCAGCGGCAGGAAACCATTTCAATGCAAATGCGAATGGTTGTCAATACGCATTCTGAACAGTGCGTACATGACTGCCTGGACGAGCCCGCCCCCATGCTCTTCACTGGTCTTGACTAAAGGCAATTCAGTTTATGCAGGGCAGCTTCAACCCACCGTTGCCGGGCGTTCGAGAATGATCGGCTGAACCCACCTAACGATCAGGTGAAGCGTGCAGATCGGCGGAGCAAGCCGGTATCGAAAACTGCTTCAGCGCAGCCAGCCGAAGCGTTTTTCAGCGCGCTGCGGCGCGAGTATCGATTTTGCCGGGTCGGCAATCGCGCAGATCTGCGCTGCGAACGGCGCCAAATGACGCAACGCGCGCTCGTACACCTCGCGCTTGAACACGACCACGTTGTCCAGCGGATGCCAGAAATCCACCCAGGTCCAAGAATCGAATTCGGGTTCTTCGCACAGGTCCAGTCGTAAATCCGCTTCCACGCCGTTGAAGCGCAACAGGAACCAGACCTGCTTCTGACCAATACAGGTGGGCCGCTCATGGCGCCGCACAAAGCGTTGCGGCAGGCGATAGCGCAGCCAACCGGGCGTTGATGCCAGCACATCCACGTGCTCGGGCATCAGTCCGGTCTCCTCACGCAGCTCGCGATACATCGCCTCGAGCGGCGTCTCATCTGAATTCATGCCGCCCTGCGGGAACTGCCAACCATCGCGAGAAACGCGGCGCGCCCAAAAGACACGCCCGTCGCCCTGCAACAGCACAATGCCCACATTGGGTCGGTAGCCGTCGGGATCAATCACGCCCGGCACCTCAAAGTTTGTCTGGTCCGATTCTTTCACGGGCACGCGCCGCGCCACAAGCGCAATACCGCACATTCGGCCGCTCGATTCACCAGCCGACCAGGAGATTGACCAGCCTCCGGCGGTCTGCGCGCATTACGCAGCCGACGGCGTCACCAGCGGCGCGCTAGCGTTTGCGCACAGTTTCCTCGATCTGGGTTGCACCCGCTGAGCCTGCGGCGCGCCAATCAACTGCTGCCCGACTGCAGAAATCTGCCAGTTGTTTCAACACCGCTTGCACCGCCTGGTTGGCGGCGACAACACCGGCGTAGGGATTGTCACTGTCCGCGGCAACGGTCGCATCCAGATCGCGTGAGGCAAGTACGCGGCGTGTCGCGGTTTCCACGATGTAGCTACGCAAGGTGAAACGCACGCGACTGGGTGGGCTGGAAAAGTCCTGTTGCAGGCGCAAGATCTCAGTGTCGAGCCGCATGTCACCGGAGGCACCGCTCGCGGTCAGCATGACCGCACCAAACTCGCCGCCATGCTCGACCGCGGCCACAATGAGCGGCGCCAGCATGCGCGCTGGCGTGTCGATCCACTGGCTGCGTGCGAAATATTCGAGCTTGTGCGCTTCGCGCACATAGATCATGCGCGGACTGTCGAAACCTGCAGCGGCGCGCGGCGGGTTGACGATCAGTGTCGGCGTTGTGATTGCAACGCGTGACGTCTCAACGTTTGCCGCAGTGGGCTCGAACATGCTGCCGTCGAGCGAATAGAAAGACGGTTGCGGACTCGTCTTTGGGAACAGCATGCTGCAGCCAGCGGTGGACGCCAAAATCATGCTCGCGGCACAACAACGGACCGCGTGAAGGAAGACCGAACTGTTGAAGAATACGGAGCTGTTGAAGAATGCGGAGTTGCCGAAGAATGCGGAGCTGTTCATGGC
>JANMSL010000201.1:0-8683 GCA_031389245.1 Lysobacterales bacterium
CCTCGACGGCGCCACCACCATCGAACACAACCTGCCGGTAGCACCCTTGTATCGCGATGTGATTGAACTCTGGCGCGGAACCGATGTGCGCAATACGCCGACCCTGGTGGTCGCCTATGGCGGGCTGAATGGTGAATTCTGGTGGTATGCGCGCGACAATGTCTGGGAGGACAGCAAGCTCAAGCGATTCTTCCCGCGCGAGACCCTGGAAGCGCGCAGCATTCGCCGCGAAACCGCGCCGGACTGGGACTATTTCCACGTCACCGTGGCAAAATCGGCGAAGCGGCTGCGTGACGCGGGCGTGCGCATCCAGACCGGTGGACACGGCCAACTGCAGGGCCTGTCGTTGAATTGGGAGACGTGGTCACTCACCCAGGGCGGATTCAGTAACTGGGAGGCGTTGCGCGCAGCCACTATTGATGGCGCTGACAGCATTGGATTCGGCGCCGATCTCGGGTCGCTTGAAGTCGGCAAGAAGGCCGATCTTGTGGTGCTCAACAGCAATCCGCTGGACAATATCCGCGCGACCATCGACACCCGTTACATCATGGTCAACGGACGACTATTTGATGTGGACGCCGACATGGCTGAGATAGGCGGCAAGCAGCGTCCCGCTCCGGAGTTCTATTGGCAGCGTCACGGTGATGGGCGTACCTTCGGCATCGAGTTCGGACCCACTGCAACTTGTCACTGTCCGAAGTCGGGCATGGGGCACAGCCACTGAACGTATTGAGCATGCGACGGCTTGACCATGGCTTGCTAAATCCAGCCAGTGGCTCGCGATTCAGCCAGGTAGGGGGCGCGCACTTCCTGCGATCAGCTGCGATCGCGACTGTGCGCCAGAAATTCGCTCGCTCCGGGGAGGGAGGGCGCTGCGCCTGGCATGCTTCCGTGCATCGCCCTTTGTTATAAAGCTTGATGTTCTGATACTCGCGAAAAGCGCGTAAAAGCGCTCACACCCATTCTTGTTTTCATCGGAAGTCAGCTGATGTCCTATGCCATCACTCGCCAGATCAGCCCGGCCATGGCCCGCTGTGAACTCACCCATGTCCAGCGCGCGCCGATCGACCTGGAGTTGGCCGCGCAGCAACACCATCAGTATCAGCAGGCGCTGCGCGCCCTTGGCTGCGAAAATATCGTGCTCGCGTCTGAGCCTGATTTCCCCGATTCGGTGTTTGTGGAAGATGTGGCGCTGGTGTTGGACGAGATCGCGGTGATGACCCGACCAGGCGCCGAATCACGTCGTGGCGAATCGGCGACGGTGGCTGCGGTGCTGGCAAAGCATCGATCCCTTGCGTACATCGCTGCGCCGGGAACGCTGGATGGCGGTGATGTTTTACGTCTGGGGCGTCGGGTACTGGTCGGGCAGTCCGGTCGGTCCAACACGGCGGGAATAGAACAACTACGCGAGCTGCTGCAACCCTTCGGATACAGCGTGCAGGGCCTGCCCATTCGCGATTGTCTGCATCTTAAATCGGCGGTGACCGAAGTCGCGGACGGCGTCTTGCTCATTCAACCGGACTGGATCGATGTGAGCCATTTCGTGCAATACACCGTCATCCTGGTCGATCCCGCCGAGCCGCATGCCGCCAACGCGCTTCGTGTCGGTAGCGGGCTCATCTATCCGTCGTGTTTTCCGCGCACACTCGCGCGCCTGCATGACTCAGGCATCGTTCCGCTACTGGTCGATGTGGACGAGTTGCAGAAAGCCGAGGGCGCAGTCACCTGCTGCAGTTTACTGTTGAATTGAGCGCGCAATCGCTCAGCCGCAATTTTTTTAATGGGTGCTGCGATGCGCTTCGGCTAGGAGTAGCATGACGGCATCGCCGCTCGAAGGCGCACTGAGGAACGCGACATGAATGCACGCCCCTCGCCGCTGCCCACAGCTGCAGCCGCCGCAGCGGATGCGGACCGTGTTTACGGACTCGACCCGGTGCTGGAGACAGGCAACGACAAACGCTTTTCTCCGGTACAAAGTTTCGTCAGCATTGCTTGTCCGTATTGCGGGGGTCGTTACGACAGCGCGGTCGATTTGACCCTGGGCGCACAGGAATACATAGAAGACTGCCAGGTTTGCTGTCAGTCGATCGAACTCTCGATTGAAGTTGCGAATGGTGTCGTCAAGACGGTAACCGAGCGTCGAATCGACGGCGTCTGATGCTGGCGTCACAGGCTAAGCGCGCTTGGTCTGCAATCAGCAATCCAGTCGGCTGAGGCTTCCGTTGCGCTGTTGCGGCAAGCATCAAAAACCACGACGCCTGGCTATTCGAATCCGGATGCAAAAAGCGTGAAGTCGTTCGGGCGCTCGTAGGCGCCGCGATCCAGCACGCCGTTGGTCGGTCGTGGTGCGATTGTTCCGACTGGAATCAGCGCGCGCTGTGGCGGCAGCAAGGTGGGCGGAAACAGCAGCGAGGGCAGGTGATAGTCGCTGCCGAAGGTCGGCGTTGCCGCGCCGGCGTTGTCCAGCGCCGCGCTGGCGGCAGCGAGCGAGAAATCAAACGCGCCCGAATTGGTGAAACCCGGCGCGGCACCGCTCAACGTGCTGGTCCAGGTGCCGGGCACAAACGTGGCATTGGACTTGATCCAGTTGTTGCTGCCGCTGACCTGCGAACCCGAAACCCAGATCGCTTCGAGTTCGCGTACTGCGCGCACATTGCCGGTGTCACGCCAGATGACGTTGTTGTGCATTTCCACCGACAGGATGTCGTCGAACAGTCGGAAAATTGTCGACTCGGCTTCGGCGCCACCGAGGCGCACAATCGTATTGTTGACCAGTCGGTAGCGCCCGTAGCTAGCGCCCGTGTTGTCGCCGCCAAGGCGCAGTACCGAACCGAAATCGCCGGTGTGCACAATCATGTTGCCAACCACATCCGAGTCCTCACGCGCGGTGGCATTGGTCCAGCCGGGCTGCTGACAACCGGAACACGGATCCGGGCCAATCAGTTCCAACTCGTGATAGTACGCGTCCTCCAGCCAGTTGTAGTAAATCTGATTGCGCTCCGATCGACTCTTGACCAGATTGCCGCCCTCGCCGGTATCGCCGAAGCGCGAGTCATGCAGATAACTGTACTGCAATCGAAACACCGAGCCGGGATAGGTGACTTGATCGGTTGACATGTAAATCGCGTGATTGCCGCCATTGGAGCCGGAGTTGCGTATCTCGGAATACTCCACTGTGAGCGAACCCGAATCGGTGTCGGCACCGAGAATGCCATGGCGCGGACAGTCATGAACGATTACATTGCGGATGGTGATGTCGTGCGCGTGGTGATAGATGCAGCGGAAAGTTCCGCTCGTCGTGGTGCCGGTGCCACTGACCTCGAAATTCTCAAACACTACATGGTTGGACGAGCGAAACTCGATCGTGTTGTTGCCACCGCGTAGATGCGGGCGTTGCCCTGCAACCGGCATGCCACGCAGGATTACCGGGTTGCCGAGGGCGCCGCTGTCTTCCTCCTCCATGATGATGCCGGGCGCGGTGACGTCATAGATCACGCCACCCTGGACTTCGACGATATCTCCAGCGCCCAGGTCGACACTGTTGAACAGCACGCTGAGGGTAGTGTTGGGCGGGTGTGCCGGGCCAACCTGATAGGTAGCGGCGGAAACCGCGGCGGAGAGCACCGTGCTGGTCAGCACAAGCAATAAGCGGTAGTAACGGCGCATGGCGGCTCACTCAATCCGAATGCGCCTAGTCTACGCCGGACGCGGTCCCGAATCCGCTACGTACTTTGCAAACACCAGCTGTGGGGCTGACAGCACGATTAGGCCCGGTGCACAGGGCTTCGCTATGCTCACGGCATCGCAAACCGAGGATCACGGCATGAAAGCGCTTTGCACATTGGTGTTGTTGCCGCTGCTCATGCCATTGCCAGGATCGGCCGACACTGAGGCGGATGTCGCGGCGATCCATGGCCGTATCCAGATCGTCGAGAGTTTTCCCGACTACAAGGTGAAGATTGTCGAGAGTTTTGCTGATCTGCATGTGCAGGTCGTAGAGAGTTTTCCGGACAAGCCCGGACGCTGGCAGATCGTCGAGAGTTTTCCCGACTACAAAATTCAATTTGTAGACAGCTTTCCGGATTTCACCATCAAGTACGTCGAGAGTTTTCCCGGTCCTCGATGAACCACACGGACATGCCCGCACACACCTTACCTTTGGCTCATGAGTGAACGCCGCGTGGGCGCTATGTTTCGGCGTCTGATTCGTCGGAGTGCGCCATGCCTCTTTTTCGATATCCAGTGATTGCCCTGATGACCGTTCTGCCGTTGTCGCTCCCACCACTTACGGCTCAAGCCGATGGCACCGTCAAGTCCGCGGATCCCTATCTGTGGCTGGAGGAAGTTGACAGCGACAAGGCTTTGTCCTGGGTGCGCGAACGCAATGCCAAGAGTGTCAAAGAATTGGCGCAGAACAAGTCGTTCAAGAAACTCGATCAACAGCTGTTGGCCATTCTGGATTCGAACGAACGTATTGCCTACGTCGACAAAATGGGTGCGCACTACTACAACTTCTGGCGCGATGCGAAGAACGAGCGTGGGCTGTGGCGACGCACTACTCTGGCCGAGTATCGCAAGCAAGATCCGAAATGGGAAACAGTCTTGGACCTGGACGCGCTGAGCAAGTCTGAGGGTGAAAACTGGGTGTGGCATGGCAGTGATTGTCTGAAGCCGGACTATCGTCGCTGCCTGGTCTCACTGTCGCGCGGCGGCGCGGACGCCGATGTAAAGCGCGAGTTCGACCTCGACAAGAAAGTATTTGTCGAAGGTGGCTTCTATCTGCCTGAGGCCAAAGGCAGCGCCGGCTGGATCGACCAGGACACGCTCTTTGTGAGCACTGATTTTGGCGTCGGATCTATGACCGATTCCGGATACCCGCGCATCGCCAAACGTTGGCAGCGAGGTACCGAGCTGTCCGCAGCGACCTTGGTGTTCGAAGGCAAGAAGGACGACATTGCGATCGACGCCTATCGTGATCACAGCAAGGGATTCCAACGCGATTTCATCCAGCGCGCGATCACCTTCTACAGCAATGAGTTGTACTTGATTCGCGACGGCAAACAGATCCGCATCGACAAACCCGATAGCGCCGAAGCCAGGGCGTTCCGCGACAGCCTGCTGTTGACGCTGCGCGAGAACTGGAGCGTCGGCGGCAGGACCTGGCCTGCTGGCGCGCTCATCGCCACGGACTTCGAGGCCTTCCTCAAGGGCGGGCGCGATTTCCAAGTGTTGTTTCAACCGACCGCGCGCAAGTCGCTGGTCGGCTTCAGCCCGACCTTGAATCATCTGCTGCTCAACGAGCTCGACAACGTGCGTAGCCGACTCTATGTGCTCACGCGTGACAATGGCAAATGGAGCCGCGAGCCAGTGTCAGGCCTGCCGGAATTCGGCACGATCACTGCGGAAGCCGTTGATGAAGAATCATCAGACGACTATTTCCTGACCATCACCGATTACCTCACTCCGACCAGTCTGTTGCTGGGCAGCGTCGGCAAGGGTGCGCCGGAAAAGCTCAAACAGTTGCCCGTCTACTTCAATGCCGAAGCGCTTGAAGTCGCGCAGTACGACGCAGTTTCAATGGATGGGACGCATATTCCGTATTTTCAGGTCTCACGCAAGGATATGAAGCGCGACGGCCGCAACCCGACGCTGTTATATGGCTACGGCGGTTTTGAGGTATCGATGGTGCCGTATTACAGCGCCACCGTTGGCAAGGCCTGGCTGGAGCAGGGCGGAGTCTTTGTTGTTGCCAACATCCGCGGCGGTGGCGAATTCGGCCCGTACTGGCACCAGGCCGCATTGAAGGCGAATCGGCATCATGCCTACAAAGACTTCATCGCAGTCGCCGAACAACTCATCGAGCGCAAAGTAACCAGCACACCACACTTGGGCATTCAGGGCGGCTCCAACGGTGGGTTGCTCATGGGCAATATGCTGACGCTGCGGCCGGACCTGTTTGGCGCCATCGTCTGTCAGGTGCCGCTGCTCGACATGCGGCGATATCACAAGCTGCTCGCTGGCGCGTCATGGATGGGCGAATACGGTGATCCCGATGATGCCGAACAATGGCGATTCATCCACACGTTTTCGCCGTATCACAATGTCAGCAAGGGTGTGCGCTATCCCGCTACGCTGTTCACCACGTCGACCCGCGATGATCGCGTACATCCCGGCCATGCGCGCAAGATGATGGCGCTGATGGAGTCACAGGGCCACGACGTGCGCTATTACGAGAATATCGAAGGCGGGCACGGTGGTGCCGCCAACAACAAACAATCAGCGTTCATGACCGCGCTGTCTTATCGTTTCTTGTGGGATCAGTTGCGCTGATCTGATGCGGCCACGACTGCGTGGTGTTGCTCCTGCCGTTGCGCCGCTTGAGCGGAGCTAGTATGCACCGATGGCATTCGCCTGGTTCGCGATGTCGTTCAGCGCCGCCGGCAGGGCCGCAGCATCAGCAACTGCGCGTAGTCTGGGTTCGTCTGCACCCAGACTGTTTTCCAGTTCATGCGCCCAAGTTACGTGATACGGCATGTGGATCCCCCAGCCGCCGAGGCGAATGACCGGCTCGATGTCGGACCGTAGCGAATTGCCGATCATCACAAAGCGCTCGGCGCCGAGTTTGAATTCGGCTAACACGCGTGCGTATGTGCTCTGGTCTTTTTCCGAAACGATCTCGATTCGGTGAAACAGGTCGTTGAGTCCAGATTGTCGAATCTTGGCTTCCTGGTGAAACAAGTCACCCTTGGTAATCAGCACCAGTGGATGCGAATGCGCGATCGCTTCCACCGCCGCGCGAATTCCGGGCAGCAGAACGACCGGATGTTGCAGCACATCTTTGCCAATTCCGACCAGCCGATGTATGTCCGCAGCGCTGATGCTTTGTCCGGTGATCGTGATCGCAGCTTCGATCATCGAGATCATCATGCTGCGCGCACCGTAGCCGAAGACCTTTAGGTTGGCTTTCTGCACGCCCAGCAGATGCTCATGCACGCGCTGATCCTGCACGTCGACATAATTTCCGAGAATTTTTTCGAACGCTACCTGCGCCGCCTGATAGTAGCTCTCGCTATGCCACAGCGTGTCATCGCCATCGAATCCGACCAGTTCAATCATCTCGCTGCCCTTGGGCGATGACGCCACGAGCGCCAGTCAGGACATTTTGACGGAACTGGACGCTGGTGTGGTGGCGGCCTTTGGCCGCTAGTCCACACCGCGGTAACGGCAGCGCTGTTGTGGGAGCTGGTCAGCCGCTCCCACAAAATCATCGGCGTTTGTGGGCAATTTGCGCGTCAACCAGGCTCGCTGACCAGCCTTGCCGGACGCGTCGGCAACGCATGCACGAAAATGCGTTTGAGCACGCTCGCGTACTGCTTCCAGAAGCCACCGCTGTTGTAGTGCACGCCATAGCGAGCGCAAATCTCACGTACCTGGGGTGCAATCTCCGGATAACGCGCGGCGGGCAGATCGGGAAACAGATGATGTTCGATCTGGTGGCTCAGGTGACCGGTCAACAAGTGAAACCAACGGCTGCCTTCCAGATTGCTCGAACCCTGAATCTGGCGCAGGTACCAATCGCCGCGACTCTCGTTCGCGGTTTCCTCGCGGCTGAACAGGTGCGCGTGCTCGGTGAAGTGTCCGCAGAAAATGATCGCGTTGGTCCATACGTTTCGAATCAGGTTGGCGGCCAGATTGCCCAGCAGTACGCGCGGCCAATGCCAAAACGCGAGTGCCGGAAACAACACGTAATCCTTGAACAGCTGGCGCGCTGCCTTGTGCAAGAACGGTCGCGCGCGCGTGCCGAGCTCACTGCGCGTCATGCGGCCTTTGACAAAACGACCAATCTTGATGTCGTGTACGGCAACGCCCCACTGGAAATTGATCGCCAGCAGAAAATACCAAAACGGCTGCAACAGCGCGGTCGGCGACCAGCGCTGTTTCTCGTGCAGGCGCAGCATGCCATAGCCGTAGTCGTGGTCTTTGCCCAGAATATTGGTGTGATTGTGGTGTTCGACATTGTGCGAGTGGCGCCAATGCTCGGCCGCGCAGACAATGTCCCAGTCATAGGTTTGTGAATTCAAACTGGGGTCATTCATCCAGTCGTATTGGCCATGCATGACGTTGTGTCCCACCTCCATGTTCTCGAGGATCTTGGCCAGGGCCAGCGCAATCACGCCGGCGATCCAACTCACTGGACCCCAGCCAAACATCAGCAGGCCACGCCCCGCAATCGCTGCGCTGCGCGCGTTGCGCACGACGCGACGGATGTGAGTGGCATCGTCCGCGCCCAGCCTGGCAAACGCCTCGCGGCGCAGCGCATCCAGATCTGCCTGTAACGCAAGCGTCTGCGACGGGTCGAGTCGAGCGCGTCGCACTTGCACGGTGTTGCCAATTGAAACTGAAGTGCTCATCAGAGTGCGCTCACAAGTCCAGCGTCAGAGGGGATCGTGCGGTCGAGATGCACAACTGAATCAATTGGCCGGGCTCTATCCCGACGCCATCTACGCGGTCCATCTCGATCACGGCGACGAAGCGACCTGCTACGACTGCATCGACTCCGGTTTTTTCAGCTCCGTCATGATCGACGCCTCGCACGATCCCTTTGAGAAAAACGTCGAGATCACCAAGCGCGTCGTGGACCGCGCCCACGCCAAAGGCATCTCCGTCGAGGCCGAGCTCGGCA
>JANMSL010000275.1:0-2395 GCA_031389245.1 Lysobacterales bacterium
GGAATGCCAGATCAGCCCATCGCCGGTGTCGCCCAGCACACGCTGTGCGCCGGAGAGACTGCCGCTGACCGAACCGCCGGCGAGGCGTGCCGCCTCGACCCGAGCTTCGAGCTGGTCGCCAGTGGCGAGATCAAGATGTACCGCGGGCAGGAAATGATCGTCTGCCACCAAAGTCTGTGCCGCTGAAGTGTTTACCAAAATCATCCCGCCGGCTCCGGCGCGACGCACGTTGTCACCTTTCTCCACGCGCGCGTAAATGCCGGTGCGTTCGCAGATCACGATCTGACCGGAAAAAGTACCCGCAGCGAACGGATTGCTGGCACCCGTGTAAGGCGGATCCTGACTGGGACCGGCTCCGCAATCGTTGTCGCCAAAATCCTTGGCGTGCACGATCGTGCGCGTACCCAGCGCCGAAGTAAGTCCCACTCCGACAAAATTGAGCGGTGTCGAGATTCCGGTTCCGCTGACGCCCTGCACGGTGTTGGCGAAGATGCGGTTGCTGCTGATATTACTGGCCGCGATCACCCACGGTGCATTCGCCGGCGAAAGCATGGTAGCGGCGGCGGGGCCTGCATTGCCGGCCGAAACCACCGATACGATGCCGGCACTGCGCAGTCCCAGAAATGCCTGCATGTCGCCGACACCATCGTTCCACGGCAAGCGTTCGTCACCGCCTATCGAATAATTCACTACATCGACACCATCAGCGGCCGCTTGATTCAGTGCCGGTATCAGCGCGCTGTAAGGGCAATCAATGTCGCCACTGCCGCACGCCTTGTACATGATGATGTTGGCGCGTGGTGCGACACCGGAGAGCGTCACCGCCAACGCGCCGGAATTTCCAGACGCTGGAAACGGGTTGCCCGCCGCAGTACTGGCGACGTGCGAGCCATGACCATCCACGTCGCCGCCGGGCGTCCCGTCTGGCTCGGACAGGAAATTGTAGAGACCGATGAGTTTGTCATTGCAGCGGGTCTCGCCAACGTCGTTGCACAGTCCGAAACGAACCCCGCGCGGATTGCTGTGGTTGTAGCCATCCTGTGCAAGGTCAGAAAACGAAGGGTGGGCAGCATTGATGCCGGTGTCGATCACGCCAATCACGATGCCCTCGCCTCGCGTCCGCACATTGCTGCCCTGCACGACACCACTCCACAGCGCATCGGCACCGATCCATTGCGGACCAGCGTCGGTTTGCAGCTGCTGGCGTCCGTCGGGGTTGACCGATCGCACGCCGGGAATTGCGGCCAGGCGGGTGGCTTCGTTTTCAGTCAGCGCAACAGTGAAGCCATTGGCTACCCATTCAAACCGATGCCGCGGTGCCAGTTCACGTTTGAACAACTGTTCCGCGGCCGCCATCACTGCATCCTGGCGAGCATGCAGGAACTCGGCGTAGCGCTTTGCGGCCACCGATTTCGCGTCGAATTTGCGCTTGCCGGTGGCTTGCGCAGACGTCGGCTCGAGCCGCAAGGATTTTGCGGCATTGACTTGATCTACCGAGTCGAAGCGCGCCGCCGCTGGCTCGACCAGATGCACGATGTAGATCGTGCGCGGTTCCGCGGCAATCGCCGACGCGCAAACCAGTAGCGCGGAAGCGATGGCTCCGCTCAATATCCAGGGGCGAGTATTATTCATTGCCGCTACTCCGGAAAACTCTGCAGCATAGATAATCGCATGAGAGAGGCACGCAGGGACGCTGACCTCGCTTTGTGCACAATCCCACGTTCAGAACCGTTGCGCCGCCGATGGACGCTGGCGCAGCCAACTGGATACGATTGCGGGCTTGCCCTGCGGCCTCATCCGCGCATCACTCAACTCTCAGACCGCGCCTTGGACAATTCCGACCCCGATTTACACCCCCGCGCACCGCTGATTGCGGCCGAAGCGTTGTGTTTTTCGCGCGGCGAGGAGCCGATATTCGGGCCGATGAACTTTGCCGTTGCCAGTGGCCAAGTGCTGATGCTGGAAGGCGGCAATGGCAGTGGCAAAACCAGCCTGCTGCGGGTGCTGGCAGGCTTGTTGGAGGCAACGACAGGGCAAGTCATGCGCGATGGCCGCAATGCACTCGAAGGCGATGTACCACTGGCCTTTCTGGGGCACAGTGGAGGTTTCAAGCACGATTTGAGTGCGCGCGAAAACCTGCGCTTCAGCGCGCGCCTGTGCGGGCTGCGTCATGGCACATCGATCGCGTCCAGTCTGATGAGCGTCGGGTTGGAAGGTTTCGAGGACACGCCGCTACGCTTTTTGTCGGCTGGTCAACGCAAGCGCGCAACGCTGGCCGGCGTGATGATGGCCCCGGTGGCGCTGTGGCTGCTGGATGAGCCCTATGCCAATCTGGATCGCAACGGCCATGTACTGGTCGACCGTATGCTGGAAACACATTCCGCACGCGGCGGCG
>JANMSL010000292.1:0-1543 GCA_031389245.1 Lysobacterales bacterium
AGCGGTGTCGAAGGGCAGCAGGTGCACGTCGTCGAGCACCCTCCAGTCTTTCCAAGCGGTCATTGCGGTGCGCTGGGCATGCAGAAAGCCGGTTTTCTGGAAATCCAGCAGCACATCTCCACCGCCATTGACCAGAAGATCGTAGGCCCCATCGGGACGACTGAACGTATAGCCGTATTCGGGATGATCGAGGACGCGAATCAGCACGCCCGGCAGCGGCATGCCCAGGTCGTCGCGAACGACTCCCCGCATGATTGCAGCGCGATAGGGCTTGATGATGCCTGGCACCACTTCACGCTGAATTGCATTGGGCGGCGAAATCAGGAATTGATTGATGGTCCAGAAATTGGAGATCACCGTCTGGTCAATCGGCGGCGCGACCGATGCGGGGTCCGGCGGCACGAAGGTGACGATACAGACCGGATCGAGCAAGCCATCGTGGTCGGTATCCTGTGCTGCCTGACACGGCAGAGTCTCGCCATTTTCAAAGCCGCTGCGGAAAAACGTGTCGCTCGCGCGGCTCGGTGGTGCTTGCAGCTCTGATGCGTTTGCAGACTGCATCAATCCAATAATTGCGAGATTGATCCAAAGTGCCGAGAATCGGGAGAAGCCAAATGCACTGCGAATCATGCGCAAATTCCGGAATGGCGTGATGATCGTCCAATCTAGCCCCTGCCACTGTAAAAGGATATTCAAACTGTTGGCCAGCAACAGGACGAGGGCAGTTGTGATTGCAACGACTGTGACCGCGCGCAGAACTCGGCCGAATCAACGTTTAACCTGTTTCGCGTCCGGCCTCATCCGTCTTAATTCGTGCCATTCGTGGCACGCACCCGGCGGGCCAGCCACGCTGTTCGCAATTGTTTCCACGATTGCAGCGTACCCGGCTCTGGATGCACCAGAAAGGTTAACGTCGTTCGTCCTCGCAGCGACCACGAGCCGACTCCGGCTGCAACCAACTCGACACCCGAGTTACCCCTTCGCAACCTCACACCATATGCATGCCACCGTTGACATGCAGGGTTTCGCCGGTGATGTAGGCGCCCATGGGTGAGGCGAGGAACAGCACGGCATTGGCGATGTCTGCTTCGCTCGCGTCGCGCATGCGGCCGAGGATCGCCGCCGCACCTGGGATCCTGCCGAGGCGCGATGCGAGCTCGGTGGTTCGCCCCTGGTCGATGGCGAGCGGAGCCGGTGTGGCAGCGACGACCGGAGATTCACGGTTCTCGCCGCAGGCGTCCGTCACCAGGTCCAGGATCTGCGCCCCGCTGACCCCGTCCACCATGCAGTGGTGGATCTTGAAGAGCAGCGCGCTCGAGCCGCCGGCAAGCCCCTCGATCAGATAGATCTCCCACAGCGGATGGCGCGCATCGAGCGGCGCGGCGTGCAGCGAATCGACGAGCTCGTGCAGTTCGTCCGCACCGCCCGGTGCGGGCACCGCAACGCGGTGCACGTGGCGCCTGACGTCGAACACCGGATCGGGCTCCCAGTGCGGATGATCGATGTCGAGGGTGGTCCGCAACGGACGCTGGCGATAGCGCGG
>JANMSL010000297.1:0-2518 GCA_031389245.1 Lysobacterales bacterium
GTCCTTGACCGCGATTGCCATGTTGGCTTCGAGGTCACGCTCAAACGCCGGCACCAGGCCCTCGTCCATCAAAGAGTACGCGATTTTTTTGACCATTCCACCCGGCAGCCCGGTGTTGCCAAGCGGATAGAGTTTGCCTTCGACCTTGATATTGACCGGCGCTCCGGTGGTCAGGAACATGTCTGACGCACCCTTCTCAGCCATCAGTTTCAGAAAGTAGCCGATGTCCATGATTTCGATTGCCTTGTAGTTGTCGTTGCATTCGCGGCCTTGGGTTCACACAATAGCGCGTCGCATTTGCCTTTTGCCAGTATGGATGCCCATTCGTGAAAAAACGTTTCGTGAAGCCTCGTTCTCGATTGCTTGCGTGGCCGCTGCTCGCGGCATTGGCCGGCTGTCAGACCACGCCCCCGCCGACTGCCGATTTTTCCGACGCTGCCGGTCGCATCGAACAGGCAGTTGCCGCCGACGCGCAAACACATGCGCCTGTTGAGCTGCAGTTCGCCCGTGACAAACTGGCGCGAGCCCAGGCGCTGATGCTCGAGAAGGATTTTGCCGTGGCGATGCGGGTAATGGCTGAAGCGCGTGCTGACGCCGATCTCGCCCTGGTGCGCGCGCGCGCTGCGCGGCTGCGCGCAGAGGTCGCCCAGTCGATGCGCGCTAATGAGGAGCTGCGCAGCGAACTACTTGGGAGGAGTGGACAATGAGCCACTCGCACAAAAAACCGTGGCTGCGGGCTGCACACCATTTCCTTCTCCGGCCGGGAGAAGGTGGCCCGCAACGCCGGATGAGGGAGCACTCGCCTGCTTCGAGGGCACGGTCCGCGCGCCAGTGGAACGGACAAACGTTCGCGCTGATCTTGCCGCTGCTGCTATTACTCTGCACCGCATTGCACGCCGCGCCCAAACGCAATCTGGAGCTTGAGCGAATTGAATCACAGCTCAATCAGTTGCTACTCGATAGCGAACGCGCCGGCCTGGTACCAAACGAGATCGCGCGTGTGCAGGACGCGATACGCGCGCTGCGCGAATCCTCCACTCGTGACCCAGCCATCCGTCAGCACCTGTCCTATATCGCTGAGCGTCGCCTGGATATCGCCGTGGCCGCGTCAGAGGTTGGTGCCTCGCAAAGGCGTCTGGCCGAACTGGAACGCGAACATGATCAGATTTTGTTGCAAGCCAGCCGCCGCGAAGCGGAGCTGAGCCGGCTGGAGGGCGAGAAGTTGCGGCTGCAGTCGCTGGCACAGGCCGAGGCCGCAGAGCGTGCTCAGCGAGAAGCGACACTGGCACTGGCGGCGAGCGCAGAAAGCGCCGCTGACGCGGTGTCTGCGCGCGCCGAGGCGGAACAGGCACGGCGCGTTGCCTCTGCACAATCAGCCGAAGCGGGACTGGCGCGCCGTGAGGCTGAACTGGCGATGGCCGCGGCCGACAGTCTGCGAGTGCAGATGCAGTCGCTCAAGGCCAAGCAGGAGAGTCGAGGGCTGGTGATGACCCTGGGCGAATCGGTATTCGCGCCCGGCCAGTCGGACATGCGCTCGGAAGCAATGAAAAATCTGGATGCAGTGATCGATTTTGTAAATCAGGACACCTCGCGCCAGATCCGTATCGAAGGTCATACTGATTCCCGTGGCAGTGCCAATATGAACCAGGTGTTGTCGCAGAAGCGAGCCGAAGCGCTGAAACAGGCACTGATGGATCGCGGTGTTGATGCCAGCCGCGTCACCGCACTCGGACGCGGTGCCGACGTGCCGGTCGCGACCAACGATAGTGAAGCGGGCAGGGGGCGAAATCGGCGCGTGGAAGTGATTCTGATCGGCGCTCAATAAGTCAGCGGCATCTGGCGTCACTTGAGACCCAGTGCGGCATCGGGCTTGCTGACGGTCAGCGGGGCAGGAAAGCTGTCCTGGCGCCTTTCGCCCCGGGGACAGGTTTCGGTTGCGTTTTTGTCGCCAAACGACGTTTCTGCCGTTGCCGAGCGGGCCTGATCGGAGTAGCGTCGACATCACCAGCGACCCGGTTCCGGAACGGTGTTCCGGCTACCAAGATTCTGCGGTCCGAACCGGCTTCCCGCCTGGCTGAGCCTTGATCATGAGAAGCGCCGACGCACATCATTTCGCCACTCCACGGCAGTTGTTGCCGGTGCGGGTGGCAGGCGGCAAATCCCGAATCAAGCATTCCCCTGTTGTACTGCGCACCCACGCTGATGCGATTGGCATCTGGCGCGTCGCTGCGCCTCTTTTTAACCAGGAGGTCGGCTGATGTTTGAAAACCAGCAGAAAGAAGTCGAAGTAATGATGGGACAGAGCGCCGAGTTTCGCTCGCTCTACCTCAAGCACCGCGAACTCGACAAGCAGGTTCGAGACGCCGAGTTTGGCGTGCTCCCGATTGACGATGTCACGCTCGTCAAGCTGAAGAAGGAAAAGCTCTGGGCCAAGGACAAGCTCACCCACATCTGGGAAGCGCGCCAAGCCAGCGCCTGACCATGATGGGTCGACGTGCCGCGGCAATGCCGCGGCGCG